>NZ_JBHUIY010000005.1:0-158734 GCF_042683125.1 Phaeospirillum tilakii | reverse complement strand
GCCTCGATCTGGGGCAGGTTGTCAAAGTAGGCTTGGTCGGGCGTTCTGCCGCCATGGCTCGAATGCGGCCTGTGGCCGTTGTAGAAGTCGAAGTAGCGGCCGAGCGAGGCGCGGGCCTCGGTCACGCAGAGCTGGCCGGCCTTGCTGAGCGCGCCGGATAAAAAATCGTTCTCCAGCGTCAACTGCCCGATCTTGGCGTGCAGAACCTTCAGGTCCACCGGCGCTTCGCCCGACGCCTCCCCCGATGTCGCGCCGAACACCCCGGCCGCTCCCTCCAGCAACTGCCCCCGCCAGATCGTGATCTGATTGGGGTGCACGTCATACTGCTGAGCCAGCTCGGCCAGCGTCTTGTCGCCCTTGATGGCCGCAAGGGCCACCTTCGCCTTGAAAGCCGGTGAATGGGTCCGGCGCGCACGTTTCGCCATGGTCCTTCCTCCTGCGCGGCATCGTCGCCGCTTTCAGGCGGGAAATCCACTTATCGTCCTGTCCGAATTTCCCAGGCCGGCTCTATTCCCGCCTCACATACGCTTTCGTCCGTTACCTATGCGTTACCTGTGCCGGAACGGGAACGCGAAAAAGGCGTTAGCCCTGGCAACAGGGGCAAAATCCCGGGCGCTCAGGGTTTGAGGCGGGCGGCGACTAGGGTTGGAAGGCTGGGGACGGGGCTGACGACATCGGCCCCGAGGCGGGTTCCGAGGAACTCCCAGAACGAGACGCCCAGCTTGCGGCAGGTTTTGGCGAGACCGAGAAAGGCGTCGCGGCAATCGCGGCCAGGATCGCTGCGGGTGGTGCCGCTGACCTTGCGGCGGATGACCTGGCAGCGGATGTCGTTTTCCGATCCGTTGGTGTGGAGCGGGATTTCCGGCCGGTCGAGGATGCGCAGCAATTCCGCCTTGTTGGCGTGAAGGCGGGCGAGCAGACGGTCGAGGGAGGCAAAGCCGGTACGACGTTTGAATAGGCGGTCGAAGCGGGGCTTCAGTTCGGCTTTGCGGTGGGGATCCGGTGCGGCGCGGTAGGCCTTGAGGTCGGCATAAAGCCAGCAGATCAGCGCACGGACGATTTCCTTGGCCTTGCGAGCGGCCTCGGTGAAGGTGTCGAGCTTGTAAACCAACCGCTCGGCATGGACCCAGCACAAAGCGTGCTCGCCGACATTGAATTGGCCGGCGTCGTCGGAGACGATCACCGTGCCGTCGATGAAGCGATGGGCGGTGATGGCGCCCCACAAGGCGCCCTCCGTGGCGACCACCACCGGGTTGGGGTGGGCCTTCATGGTGGTGATGCCCAGCGCCGCGAGGTGGGCGTTCCACGCCGCCTGGTCGGCGAAGTGGCGTGCGGGATGGGCCGCCAGCAGGGCGATGACCGGCCCAGCCAGATGGCGGCGGCGCAGATAGGAGAAAGCTTGGTCGTTAAGGACATAGTCGCCGTGGCCGGCGCGCAGCAGGCCGAGGAAATTGGCTCGGCTCTTCGATCCGGTGGTGGCGAAGAAGGTGAAGGCATCGTTGCCGATCTGGGTGCAAAAGCCGTTCTTACCCTGATGGCGGGCCCCGGTATCATCGACCGAAATCCAACGGCCATGGGTCAAGCCAGCGCGTAGCACGTCGCGGGCCTCGGCGATGAAGGCGTCGTTGGCCTCGGTCAGGATGCGCACCACCTGCCGCTTCGAAATATCGACCCCAAGCATCTGCAATAGTTCGACCAAGCGCGGCACCGTGGTCTGGCCCTGGTGATACTGGGCGAGGATGAAGCGCTTGATCTCGGGGCCAAAGTGATCGCTGACCCCGGCCGGCAACGGGGCCAACACCGTGCGCCCGTCGGGCGTCAGCCAGCGCTCGCGACGATAGCGCACCACCTGAGGCTCGATCTTCAGATCCTGGAGGGTGAAATCCTCGTACCCCTTGAACCGCGAGCCGGGGGGAATGTCGACGCCGCTGACCACCCGGTCCTCAATCGGAACCGACGGCTTTTTCGGACCCCGCCGAGGCTTCTCACCGCCCCGGGACCGCTTCTCTGTCGCCGTCTCCATCCCCGACGGCTTTGACGGGGGCTTGATGTCCGGCTTGCCCTTCAGCCCCTTCAACCGCGCGATCTCCTCGCGCAACGACGCGTTTTCCGACGTCAGCCGCGCATTCTCCTCCAACAGCCCAAGCGTCAGCGGCTTCAGCGTGAACGGCGGGAACGCATCAAGATTGAAGGGCGGCTTGACCATGCCTCACAGAATCATGGATTGGACAGCGGGGCAACCGAATGTGAGACAACCCTCCGCCGCCCGGGATTTTGCCTCTGTTGCCAGGGGCTAACGCCTCTTTCGCGTTCTATCCCCGCTGCAGGTAACGCATAGGTAACGGACGAAAGCGTATGTGAGGCGGGAATCCTCCCGCCACCCGCGCTTGACCCCGTCTCATCTCCGCTGCCGCGGCGGTTGATTGGAGCCGCAGAGGAAGAGGGGCAGGGACCGGTCGCCGCCGTCACCGGTGGTGCGGGCCGGATCACTATCGTGAACCCCGCTGCTTGATCAGGCCGTAGAGGGCCGGAATGACGATCAGGGTGAGGATGGTGGACGAAACCATGCCGCCGACCATGGGCATGGCGATGCGGCGCATCACCTCTGATCCCGTGCCGGTGCTCCACATGATGGGCAGCAGGCCGGCCATGATGGCCACGACCGTCATCATTTTGGGCCGCACCCGCTCCACCGCGCCCTCCATGATCGCCGCGTGGAGGTCGGCGCGGGTGAACGGCTCGCCTTCGGCGGTGCGCTTGGCCTTCCGTTCGTTCAAGGCATGGTCGAGGTAGATCAGCATCACCACCCCGGTCTCGGCGGCGACGCCGGCCAGGGCGATGTAGCCTACCGCCACCGCCACGCTCATGGGGTAGCCCAGCCACCATTGCAGCCACAGCCCGCCCACCAGGGCGAAGGGCAGCGACAGCATGACGATCAGTGTCTCGGTCACCCGCTTGAAGTTAAGGTACAGCAGCAGGAAGATGATGCCGACGGTCAGCGGCACCACGATCTTCAGCTTCTCGATGGCACGCTCCAGGTACTCGAACTGGCCGGACCAGGTGATGAAGGTGCCGGGAGGCATCTTGACCGAGTCCTGCACCGCCTTCCTGGCCTCGGCGACGTAGCCGCCGATGTCGCGGTCGCGGATGTCGACGTAGATGTAGGCCGACAGCAGGGCGTTCTCGGTGCGGATGCCGGCGGGGCCCTTGGACAGGCGGACCTTGGCCAACTGCCCCAGCGGCACCTGGGCGCCGTCCATGCCCGCCACCAGCACGCGTTCGGCGATGGCCTGGGGATCGGAGCGGAATTCGCGGGGATAACGGACGTTGACCGAGAAGCGCTCGCGCCCCTCCACCGTGGTGGTCACCGTCTCGCCGCCCAGCGCGGTCAGGATCACGTCCTGGAGATCCCCGATTGTGACGCCGTAGCGGGCCAGTTGGGCGCGGTCGGGCTCGATGTTGAGGTAGAAGCCACCGCCGATGCGCTCGGCGTAGGCCGACGTGGTGCCGGGAACGGTGCGCACCACCGCCTCGATCTGCCGGGCGATCGCCTCCATCTCGTTCAGGTCCTTGCCGAACACCTTGATGCCGATCGGGGTGCGGATGCCGGTGGAAAGCATGTCGATGCGGGCGCGCAGCGGCATGGTCCAGGCGTTGGAGACGCCGGGCATCTGCAAGGCCTTGTCCATCTCGGCTACCAGCCTGTCGGTGGTCATGCCGGGGCGCCACTGGCTTTCCGGTTTCAGGTTGATCACCGTCTCGAACATCTCGGTCGGCGCCGGATCGGTGGCGGTGGCGGCGCGGCCCGCCTTGCCCCACACCGAATCCACCTCGGGGAAGCTCTTGATGATCTTGTCCTGGGTCTGGAGCAGCTCGGCGGCCTTGGTGATCGACAGGCCCGGCAGGGTGGTCGGCATGTAAAGCAGGGTGCCTTCGTTCAGGGTCGGCATGAACTCGCTGCCCAGCGTTGACAGCGGGTACCAGGAGGCCGCCAGGGCCAGCAGCGCCGCGGCGAGGGTGGCGCTCTTGGCCTTCATCACCCCGGTGATCATCGGGCGATAGGCCCAGATCATGGCGCGGTTGATGGGGTTCTTCCGCTCGGGGATGATGTGGCCCCGGATGAACAGCATCATCAGCACCGGGACCAGGGTCACCGACAGGATGGCGGCGCCGGCCATGGAGAAGGTCTTGGTGAAGGCCAGCGGCTTGAACAGCCTCCCTTCCTGCGCCTCCAGGGTGAAGACCGGCAGGAACGACACGGTGATGATGAGGAGGCCGAAGAACAGGCTTGGTCCCACCTCGATCGCGGCGGCGATCAGCGCCTCGGCGCGCGAGTCGCCCGGCTTCATGCGCTCCAGGTGTTTGTGGGCGTTCTCGATCATGACGATGGCGGCATCGACCATGGCCCCCACCGCGATGGCGATGCCGCCGAGCGACATGATGTTCGACGTCATGCCCAGTGCTTCCATCACCATCACGGCGATCAGCACGCCGACCGGCAGCATGACGATGGCCACCAGGGCGGAGCGGACGTGGAGCAGGAACACCACGCAGACCAGGGCGACGATGACGCTTTCCTCGATCAGGGTGTGCTTCAGGGTCTCGACGGCGCGCAGGATCAGGTCGGAGCGGTCATAGACCGCCTTGATGGAGACGCCCTCGGGCAGGCCGGAAGAGAGTTCGGCGATCCTGGTCTTGACCCGCGCGATGACGTCGAGCGCATTCTGGCCGAAGCGTTGCAGCACGATGCCGCTGACCACCTCGCCCTCGCCGTTCAGCTCGGCCAGGCCGCGCCGTTCGTCGGGGCCCAGTTCGACGCGGGCGACGTCACGCAGCAGGACGGGCGTGCCGCGCTCCACCTTCAGCACCAGGTGCTCGATATCGGTCCCGTCGCGCAGATAGCCCCGGCCGCGCACCACGAACTCGGTTTCGGCCAGTTCCACCACCCGGCCGCCGACATCGATATTGCTGTTGCGGATCACCTCGGTGACCTTGGCCAGCGGGATGTTGTAGGCCTGGAGGCGCTGAGGATCGACCACCACCTGATATTGCTGGACGAAGCCGCCCACGCCCGCCACCTCGGCGACCCCCTCGGCCTTGGCCAGTTGGTAGCGCAGGTACCAATCCTGGATGGTGCGCAACTCGGCCAGGGTGCGATCCTTGGCCTGCACCACATACTGGTAGACCCAGCCGACCCCGGTGGCGTCGGGGCCCAGCGTCGGGGTCACGCCCGCCGGCAGGCGCTTGGCGGCGAAGCTCAGATATTCCAGCACGCGCGAACGCGCCCAGTAGATGTCGGTGCCGTCCTCGAAGATGAGGTAGACGAAGCTGACCCCGAAGAACGAGAAGCCGCGCACCGTCCTGGCACGGGGCACGCTCAGCATGGCGGTGGTCAGCGGATAGGTGACCTGATCCTCCACCACCTGCGGCGCCTGGCCGGGAACCTCGGTGTAAAGGATCACCTGCACATCCGAGAGGTCGGGCAGGGCGTCGAGCGGCAGGTGTTTGACCGCCACGAGACCGGTCCCGGCGATGAACAGGGTGGCCAGCACCACCAGGAAGACGTTCCTGGCGGACCAGCGGATGATGGCGGCGATCATGGTCGGATCCTCTCCGCCGTTAGGGATTGTGGAAGCTTTGCAGGGCGGCCCGCAGATTGCTTTCCGCGTCGATCAGGAAGTTGGCGCGGACCACTACCTTCTCGCCCTCGGCCAGCCCGTCCCGGATCTCGATCAGCCCGTTGGCACGAATGCCGGACTTCACGTCGCGCGGCTCGAAGCGGCCCTCGCCCTTCTCCACCAGCACCGTCTGCCTGGTGCCGCTGTCCAGCACCGCCGAGTCGGGCACGGCCAGCACCGGATGGTCAGCCACCGGCGAGGCCAGTTCCACCGCCCCGTAAAGGGCCGGCTTCAGGCGGCCCTCGCGGTTGGGCAGCTCGATGCGCACCTTGGCGGTGCGGGTCTGCTCGGTGACGGTGGGGGAGACGAAGGTGACCTTGCCGGTGAAGGTCTGGCCGGGCAGGGCGTTGAATTTGACCGTGGCAACCTGTCCCAGGCTGACTTGGGCCAGGTCCTGCTCGAACAGCTCGGCCACCACCCAGACGGTGGAAAGGTCGGCGATCTGGTAGAGGATCTCGCCCGGCATGAAACGCATCCCCTGCACGGCGCGCTTCTCCAGGACGATGCCGCCGGCGGGCGAGGCGAAGGAGAGGGTGCGGCTGGGCGGCCCCCCCTGGCGCAGCCGTTCAATCTGGGGGGAGGGGACGTCCCAGTTCCGGAGCCGCGCCAGGGCGCCCTCGGCCAGCGACCGGGCGGCATCCCGGGCCTCCGGGCTGGCGTTGTCGAGCGATTGCGCCCCCTTGGCCGCCACCAGATATTCCTGTTCCGCCAGCACCAGATCGGGGCTGTAGACCTCCATCAGCGTCTGGCCCCGCCTGACCGTCTGACCGGTCTGATTGACGTGGAGACGCTCGATGTAGCCTTCGAACTTCGCGGTCACGACATGCAGGTTGCGCTCGTCCACCTGGACAGAACCGACGGCGCGGATCGACTTGACCAGGGGGGTCATCCGCGCCGCCTCGGTCCGCACCCCCAGCTTCTGCACCTTGTCCGGGCTGACCTTGAGCGTGGCGCCATCATCGTCGCCTGCATAGACCGGCACGTAATCCATCCCCATGCCGTCCTTCTTCGGCACCGGCGAGGTGTCGGCCAGACCCATGGGATTGCGGTAGTAGAGGATCCTGCCCTTGCCCGCCGGCCCGGTGCCCGCCGGTCCGGGTGGTGGCGCCGGTTCGGGTTCGGGGTCGGCATAGACGGGGGTATAGTCGCGGCCGGTGTTGTCCTTCTTCGGGACCGGGGAATAGTCGGGGGTGCCGTCCGGGTTCTGGTAGAACAGGATCTGGCGTTCCCTGGCGACCTGGGCGGCGGCGTCCTGGCCGGCATGGGACGCGGATGCGGTGGCGGCCGGCGCCGCCGGTGGCGCGGGCTGGGTCTGGCCGGTCCGGCCGAGCCAATAGCCGGCGCCCAGGGCGGCGACGATTGCGGCCGCGCCGAACAGGATCGGCCGGGGGGTCACAACGCGCCTCCAACCAGTTTTTCCAATTCAGCCAGGCGTATCTGCTGTTCGAACTGCACCTTGATCAGGTCGATGTTGGACTTCCACAATTGTTGTTCGGTCAGAAGGACGTCGATCAATTCGGTTCGGCCCAGTTCATAGCCTTTGGCGGCGGCCTGGAACCCGATCTCCGCCTGGGGCAGCTGGTTTTCACGCACCAGCGTTTCGACGTCACGGGCCGATTTCAGGCTGATCCAGGCGTCGGCGACCTCGTTGCCCAGTTCAAGCGACCGCAGCTCGCGCCGGGTCCGCGCCGCCCCGGCCAGGGCCTTGGCCTCGCCGATTTCGGAATCGCGCAAGCTCCATTGCAAGGGCACGCTCATGCTGACCATCGCCTCGTAGCCGCGCCAGTCGCCGTCCCTCTTCACCGCGCTGACCCCCACCTCGACGTCGGGATACCAACCTTTCTCCGCCAGGGCGCGGGCCTTGTCGGCGCCTTCGATCGTCGCCTGCTGGGCGACGATGTCGGGGTTGGCGCTCTGGGCCCGCGCGGTCAGGGAGTCGAGGTCCAGCGCCGCCATCGGGGGAAGGGCGCGTGGTGCCGGAGCCTGGACCAGGGGGGCGTCGAGGGGGCGGGTCAGCAAGCGGTTGATCCGGACCCGGGCCTTGCGGCGTTCGGCCTCGGTGCGGACGATCTCGGCATCCATCGACGCCTTCTCCACCTCGGCCCGGGTGACGTCCTGCTGACGGCCCAGGGCCTGGGCATAGCGGGCGCGGGCCAGCCTGGCCAGGGTGTCGAGCCGGGCCCGCAGGTCCCGGGCGACCGTCGCGATCAGATGGGCCGCATGGTATTCGGCATAGGCCACCTTGACCTTGGCCACCAGATCGTTCTCGACCTGACGCTTGAGGATCGTCGCCCTGCGGGCGTTGGCCTCGGCGATCTCGCGTTTCAGATCCCGTTTGCCCCAGAACGGCAGTTCCTGGCTGACCTTCAGCTTCTTGGTGGTGTTGGAGGCCGGATTGGACGGGAAAAAGCCGCCGGTGCGGTTGGTGCCCCAATCCTCCACCGACAGCGACACCTTGGGGTCGGGCAGCGAATCCGAGCCCGCGACCCTGGCCTGGGCGGCGTCGGCCTCCAGCGCGGCGATCTGAAGCTCGGGACTCATCGCCTTGGCGAGGGCGACCAACTCCTCGATGGTCCCGCCCACGGCCGCAGCTTGGGGGCCGTCCTGTGGGGGATCGGCCTCCTCAGCCCGGGCAGCCTGCCCCAGGAGGGCGGTGACGAGCAAGAAGGCCCCCGTGGCGATCCGTCGTGTCATCGCCCAAGCTCCCGTCAGTGGCTATGCCCGTGGTCGGTTGGACTCTGAGCCGCCTTGAGCGCAATCGTCCCGCTGATGGTGGCCGTCTCCCCCTGGACCTTGGCCGACACGGACAGGGTCCACGGCCCCGCCATGGGGATGTCGGCGATGAAGGGATAGAGTCCCTTGCCGTCGGGGGTGCCGGGGGTCACCTTGGTCGGCATCGGGGCCATGCCGCTCATCGGCATTTCCAGCTTCGGCTGGAAGACGATGGCGTCGCCCACGGGTTTGCCGTCAGGCAGGTGGACCAGACGAACCGCCACGGTGGCGGTGGGAGAGACCGCGACCTGAGGCTCCACCGCCTCGAAGCGGTAATCCTTGGGATCGGCCTGGGCCGTGCCGGACAGTCCCAGCAGGATGGTTGTGATCGCCAAACCGGCGATTGGACGGGCCTGTATCCCCATGTCATGCTCCGTGATGAGATTACGCTCGAGTCCGGTATACCTCCCGATCGGCCGCCTCTTGTGTAAATTTATGTAAACAGAGGGACATGATTCTTTACCGAAGGGGCCTCGACGGCCGCCATGCGGAGAGGTATTTCTTCGAAAGAAAGTCTGGGTGGCTTGCGCGCATGAAATCCGTTCTTCCAGATTCCGTTTCCGGGCGAACGATGATCGTCCTGCTGGTTGGCCTGACGCTGTCGCACCTCGCCAGCACCTATTTCCTGTCTTTCGGCAGCCACGACACCACCATCGCAACCAGCGAGCGCCTCTGCGCCGATCATGTCGCGGTGATCGCCCATCTGATCGAGAAGGTGCCTTCGGCCGAGCGGGCTGCCCTGCTGGGCGACTTGGCTGGAACACTCACCGATATCTCGCTCTCGACCCAGCCGAAGGTCGGGCTTACCCCTCAGGATGAGGACGAGTTGTCCCTGGTGCAGGCGGCGCTCCGGCCCCATTTCGGCGCCGTCGGGCCTTCCCGCCTGCATGTGGCGCATGGCCGAACGGCAACCGAGGGCGACGGCAGCTGGTGGCGCAATCTGCTCGGCGGCTTTCCCCATGACCGGATCATGCAGGTGTCTCTCCAGCTCAAGGATGGGCAGTGGGTGAACTTCGACATGGCGATGGTCCGCGGCGTCCCCCTGTGGTCCCCTCATACCGTCCTGTCGACCGTGGCGATGATGGTCGGCGTCCTGGTGTTCGGGGGATGGGCCACCGGTTGGGTTGGCCGTCCGCTGGCCACCTTCGCCGCCGCGGCCGATCGGTTGGGGCGTGACGTCAACGCGCCCAGGCTGCCCGAGAACGGCCCGCGCGAGGTCCGTCGGGCGGTGGTCGCTTTCAACGAGATGCAGGACCGCATCCGCCGCTTCGTCGATGACCGCACGCAGATGCTGGCCGCCATTTCCCACGACCTGCGCAGCCCCATCACCCGCCTTCGCCTGCGGACCGAATTGCTGGCCGAGGGGGAAGGCCGCGACAAGATGCTGCGGGATCTGGACGAGATGGAGGCGATGGTCGCCTCCAGCCTGGACTTCGCCCGCGACGAGGCCGCCGACGAGCCCGGCCAGGATATCGATCTCGCCGCCACGCTGGAGGCCATTTGCGACAACACCAGCGACATCGGCCTGAGGGCGGCATTCGAGTGGGACGGCCGGCTGGTTTGCCATTGCCGTCCGGCGGCCATCAAGCGGGCGCTGTCCAATCTGATCGAGAATGCCGCCCGCTATGGCGGCAAGGCCATGGTCAGAGCCCATCGCCTGGAGCGGATCGTCGCGGTGGTGATCGAGGATTCCGGGCCGGGTATTGCCGAAACCGAACTGGACAAGGTGTTCAACCCGTTCTACCGCGTCGAAGGCTCGCGCAACCGGAAGACCGGCGGAATCGGCCTGGGATTGTCCGTCGCCCGCAGCATCGTCCGCTCCCACGGCGGTGATATCCGGCTGGAGAACCGGGTCGAGGGCGGATTGCGCGCAACCGTGACCATTCCACAGGGGGCATGCCATGACCCACATCCTGATCGTCGATGACGACCCGGAAATCTGCGCCCTGCTCACCCAGTTTCTGACCGCGCAGGGATTTGAGGTCACGGCGGTGGGGGACGGGCAAGCCCTGCGGCACCGCCTGGACGCGGGCGCTGTCGATCTGGTCATCCTCGATCTGATGCTGCCGGGTGAGGACGGCCTGTCGCTTTGTCGCCATCTGCGGACCATCACCGGCACGCCCATCATCATGCTGACCGCGATGGGGAGCGAGACTGACCGGGTGGTGGGGCTGGAAATGGGAGCCGACGATTATCTTGCCAAGCCGTTCAGCACCCGCGAGCTGCTGGCCCGCATCCGGGCGGTGCTGCGGCGAACCGGGCAATCGAACTCTTCGCCCCCAACCGGCCCAACCGATGACTCGGCCCAGGCCGGAGACGTTCTTGATTTCTCGGGATGGACGCTGGACGTGCTTCGGCGCCGCCTCTCCTCACCGGATGGGGTCCTGGTCGAAGTGACCAGTGGTGAATTCGATCTGCTGCTGGCCTTTCTGCGCCACCCTCATCAGGTTCTCAGCCGTGATCAGCTGCTGGACTTGTCCCGAGGCAGGGTGTCCGGTCCCTTCGACCGCACCATCGACGTGCAGGTCGGCCGGCTGCGCCGGAAGATGGAGGCAGATGCCAGGAACCCGGAACTGTTCAAGACGGTGCGCGGCGGGGGATACGTTCTCGCGACCGACGTCCGAGGGCGGCATGACCCCAGGCCGAAAAAATAATGTATGTTGTCAACCAATATCAAAGTCCATGTGTTGTAATGAGATGGATTATACGCAACCTGCGTTGACCGCGACTCATGTATTCGGATTCCCAAGGCGGTCTCAATATGAATCATACCGGCCGCCGGTTGAACCGATCCATTCGGCGGTCGGCCAGCCCGCGCGGCGTTTGAGTCACCATCTCGGCCTGAACGGACCCAACGGGTCAGGTCATGGGCCGGGCGGTATAAGAGACGCGACTCAGGCGGCCGCCTTGGTCGCACTCGTTTGGTCCCGTTTACCCTCAAGCAGGCGGCGGGGCCAGCCTGAGCCATGACGGCAACGGCAACCTGACCGGCGATGGTTGCCAGACCGATGCCGATGACGCGGAGAACCGGCTGGCCGCAGAGGCTCAGTGGATCAAACGTCTCTGCCTCTCCCCATGGTTCAGCGACGTCATTTCATGGGAAGGTCGGCATTAGATCCATATTCCTATAGACTTTTGTGATTGAAATTGGCGAGCGTGGCGCTTTGATTCCTGTCGCGGGAGAGAGCATGTCCCCGTTGCGCCGTCCGGCCGGGCTGATCGGCCGCGCCCTGCTGCTGCTGGCAGGGTTCCAGGTTCTGCTGCTGGGGCTCGCCACCCTGGGCAGCGGCCTGCCGCCCACCACCATCCGGATCCATTCCTGGGCCGACAATGTCCGCATTGTGCTGACCCATACCCCTCGGTTCGGGCTCGCCGTTCCGGTGGCGTTGCGCGAACCGCTGCTTGAGATCCGCCACGTGCCGGTGGATTCGCCGGTGCCGGACTGGAGCCTGCATCTGGTTCCGGCCCACCTCGCCGCCGAGGCCGCCCTGGCCCTGCTGACCGTCGGCTATTTCCGCCGCCGCCGCGCTCCGCTGCCGGCCACCCTGATCGGGGGCGGGATCGCCGCTGCCGCGCTGGCCAGTTCGACCCTGGCCTGGACCGTCTGCTGCGCCAGCCCGAGCTGGGCGGTGGCCCTGGCCCTGGCTGGGCTCGACCCGGCCATCGCCCTGGTCCTGGTGCCGTTCGGTCCGGTCGTGGCCGGCGCCGGCCTCGCCGCGATCGCGATTGGGTTCGGGGTTGATGCGGTTTCGCGGCATAAAAAATACACCAAACCACTATTCTATTGACTCAGTAGATTTATGCGCCGACATAATCCGGCTGATCCGCCGGCCGGTCCCGCCGGGCTGTTTTCGCACGGGAGCCCCCAACCATGACCTCCCCCTTCATTTCGCTGTCCCGCCGCGCCGTCCTGTTCGGCGCCGCTGCTGCCGGTCTGGCGGCAGCCCCCCTCGGTGCCGCCGCCCTGGCCGCTCCGATTCCGCCCGCCGCCGCGGGGTTGAAGCCGTTGCGCTTTGCCTGGAATGCCAATGCCGCTTGCCTCGCCCCGGTGGCGCTGGCCAAAAGCAGCGGCCTGTTCGCCAAATACGGCCTGGATGTCGAGTTGGTGAATTATTCCGGCTCGACCGACCAATTGCTGGAAAGCCTGGCCACCGGCAAGGCCGACGCGGCGGTCGGCATGGCGCTGCGCTGGATCAAGCCGCTGGAGCAGGGATTCGACGTCAAGCTGATCGGCGGCACCCATGGCGGCTGCCTGCGGATGCTGGGGGTGCAGGGCACCGGCGTTACCGCGGACATCACCAGTCTGAAGGGCAAGACGGTCGGCACCCCCGACCTGGGCGGCCCGGACAAGAATTTCTTTTCGCTGCTGGCGCAAAAGCGCGGCCTCGACCCGGTGAAGGACATCGCCTGGCGGCAATATCCCGCCGATCTGCTGCCGGTGGCGGCGGAAAAGGGCGAGATCCAGGCCTTCAGCCATTCCGATCCGCTGACTTGGCTGTTCCTCAAGCGCCATTCCTTCCTGTTCGAGGTGGCGACCAACCTGACCGGCGAATATCTCAACCGGCTGTGCTGCCTGATCGGGGTGCGCGGTTCGCTGCTGCGGCAGGATCGGGCGGCGGCGGAATCGGTCTATCGCGCCCTGCTCGATGCCCAGACCCTGACCCACGCCGAGCCGCGCCTCACCGCCGAGGCGTTCCAGCCCTATTCGCCGAAGGCCAGCGTCGAGGATCTGATCGCGATGCTGAAAAGCCATACCCACGGCCACAGCCCGGTCGGGACCGCCTTCCGTCAGGAAATCGTCGCCTATGCCGAGGAACTGAAGCAGATCAACGTGTTGAAACCGACCACCGACCCGCAGAAATACGCCGACCGGGTCTATGTCAACGTGCTGGCGGGCTGAGACGATGAGCGGCACCGACACGCTGAGCCTGACCGCCTCGGCCGCGCGCGCGCCGGCCCCGGCGGAGCCCTGGTTCGCCAGCCTGTGGGGCGGCGGGATCGCCGCCGGGCTGGCCTGGCTGGGCGCCGCGCTGCTCACCAGCCGGTGGGACGACGTCAATGAATGGACCTACACCGACCGTCTCGCCGGAATCGAGGCGGCGGTGGGCGCCGTCCTGATCGCCCTCGGCCTGATCGGCCCGATCCTGAGCGGCCGGTTCGACCGCCTGCGTGCCGCCGGGGCGTGGCTGGTGGCGCTCGGCCTCGGCCTCGCCGGCTGGGAGGCGGTGACCGCCAAGCTGATGTGGCTGCCGCCGCCCTTCTTCGTTCCGCCGCAGGGTCTGCTCGAATCCTACCTCGACGACTGGCCGCGCCTGATCGAATGCGCCGCCCACTCGGTCGCGCTGCTCGGTACCGGCTTCGTCTTCGGCGCGGTTTCCGGCTTCCTGTTCGGGGTGGCGATCGGCTGGTCGCGTCAAGCCGCCTATTGGGGCCATCCGGTGCTGCGGCTGATCGGCCCGCTGCCGCCGACCGCGTGGCTGCCGGTGGCGTTCTTCCTGTTTCCCAGCAGTTGGAGCGCCAGCGTGTTCCTGATCGCGCTGGCCACCGGCATCCCGGTGGCGATCCTGACCTGGTCGGGCGTGGCCAGCGTCCCCTCCAGCTATTACGACGTCGCCCGCACCCTCGGCGCCAATGCGCGCTTCCTGGTGTGGCGGGTGGCGGTGCCGGCCGCCCTGCCGCATGTCTTCGTCGGCCTGTTCATGGGCCTGACCAGCGCCTTCGTCGTGCTGGTGGTGGCGGAGATGATGGGGGTCAAGGCCGGGCTCGGCTGGTACCTGCAATGGGCCCAGGGCTGGGCCGCCTATGGCAACATGTATGCCGCGCTGCTGGTGATGGCGCTGGTGTGCTCGTCGCTGGTGACGCTGCTGTTCCGCGTGCGCAACCGGCTGCTCTCCTGGCAGAAGGGATTGGTGAGATGGTAGGCGCCGCCACCGCGCTCCGGACCGGGACCGAGCCCTCCCCCGGCATGGCCCTGTCGGTCGAGGCGGTCGATCACGCCTTCGACCTCGACGGCCAGACCCTGCCGGTGCTCGATCAGGTCTCGCTCGATATCGCCCCGGGCGAATTCGTCGCCCTGGTCGGGCCAAGCGGCTGCGGCAAATCAACCCTGCTGCGGCTGGTGGCCGGTCTGGAGCCGCCCCGTTCCGGCCGCATCCTTGCCGATGGGGTGCCGATCGGCGGTCCCGACCCGTCGCGGGTGGTGGTGTTCCAGGATCCGACGCTGTATCCGTGGCGCACGGTGCGCGACAACGTCGCCCTCGGCCTGGAGGCGCGCGGCCTGCTGAAACGCCATCAGGCCCGGATCGGCGACGCGATCAACCGGGTCGGCCTCGCCGGGTTCGAAACCGCCTTCCCGCAGCAATTGTCGGGCGGTATGGCCCAGCGCGCGGCCCTGGCCCGGGCCCTGGTCAACGATCCGCGTCTGCTGATCCTCGACGAACCGCTCGGCAAGCTGGATTCGATCACCCGCCTGTCGATGCAGTCGGAAATCGTTTCGCTGTGGCAGCGTAGCGGCTTCACCACCCTGCTGGTCACCCACGACATCGAGGAAGCACTGTTCCTCGCCACCCGGGTGGTGGTGTTCAGTGCGCGCCCGGCCCGGATCGTCGCCGATTTCCCGGTCGAGCGCCCCTATCCACGCCATCGCGGCGATCCGGTGCTGTCCCAGTTGCGTCACCGCACCTTGGGGCTGCTCGGCCTCGCCGACAGTTGGTGAGGCTCCCTCGATGGTCGGCCGTGGCGTCGTCTTTTCCTCCCGATGCCCCGTGCCGCCAGAGTCCCGGCCCTGTTTTCGAAGAAAGGCCCGTCGGATGATCCGCCGTCTGCTTTCCGTCGCCGTGCTGGCGCTGTTGTCCTTGCCGGCCCATGCCGGCGAGATCGAGATCGTTTCCCCCGTCCTGCGCCTGCCCGCGATCAGCGGCGGCAACGGCGCGGTGTTCCTGACCATCGTCAACCATGGCCCGGCCGACCGCCTGACCGCCGCCAGCCTGCCCAATACCCGGGCGACCGAGCTGCACACCCACCAGCGTGACGGCGCCGTGGTGCGGATGCGCCGGGTCGAATCGATCGAGGTGCCGGCGAACGGTCGCGCCGAGTTGCGCCCCGGGGGCGATCACATCATGGCGATCGGCCTCGATCCCGCCCCGGCGGCGGGGGAGGAGGTCACGCTGACCCTGACCTTCGCCCAGGCCGGCACGATCGAAACCAAGGTCACGGCAAGCCCGGCGGTGCCGCAGGAACACCGGCACGGCGGCAACTGAAACGCCCCCGCCGGCCCCTGTCGGGCTGCCGCCCGAACCCGCCCGGGGCGAGGCCCCGGCCCCCCTTTGTTTTGAAAATAAGGGGGTTTGGGGCATCGCCCCAAGCGGGCGCGGGCGGCAGCCCGCTGGCGAAAGCCAAAATGAGCCAAGCCGCCTGATGTTGATCCGGACGCCGAGGAGGCGTTTCCCGTGTTGCGAGACAACCACGCCATGCATGATTTCGCCATTCCCAGCCGCGATCCGGCTGAATACCTCGCGGAGATCAACCGCCGCCGCTTCGTCCGGCTTCAGGGGCAGATCCGCCGGTTGTGGGGCAACACCGATTATTTCCAGCCGCGCTTCCGCGCCTGCGGCCTGACCAGCCCCGACGATATTCGCAGCCTGGAGGATTTCCGCCGTCTGCCCGCTTTCATGGACAAGGCCAGCCATCGCGCCTCGCAGGAAGAGTCGCTCGAACGCCACGGCCATCCCTTCGGCCTGCATCTGACCGTCCCACTGGAGGAGGTCATTCACCTCGCCGCCACCTCCGGCACCACCGGCCAGCCGACCTGGTACGCCTTCACCCGCCACGACCAGCATTTGACCAACACCGTGCTGGGACGAATGTTCGCGGTGGCGGGGATCCGGCCCGGCGACACCACCTTCCACGCCTTCGGCCTGTCCCTGTGGCTGGCCGGGATCACCTACGTCCAGGCGCTCGAAGCCTACGGCGCCCGGCCGGTGGCGGTGGGAGCCGAGGGCGGCATCACCAAGATCCTGCGCTACATCGCGATGACCCGGCCGCGCGCCCTGTTCGCGACGCCGTCGTTGGCGACCCGGCTGATCGAGCGCGCTCCGGCCGAGATCGGCCGCGAGGTCGGCGACCTGGGGATCGAGATCCTGTTTTGCACCGGCGAGCCGGGGATCGGGATCCCCGCCGTGCGCGAGCGGCTGGCCGATGCCTATCGCGCCCGGGTGTTCGATGCCACCGGCGGGGCATGGCATAACGGCACCATCTCCTGCGGCCAGGGCTGGCACGGGATGCACTACCTCGCCGAGGATCTGTGCTTCCGCTACGACCTGGTCGATCCCGAGACCCGGGCGCCGCTCGAACTGAAGGACGGCGCGGTCGGCGAGGCGCTGCATACCGCGCTCGAGTATCAGGCCGCGCCGGCCTTTCGTTACGCCACCGGCGACATCCTGCGGCTGCATGTCGGCGAATGCCCCGGCTGCGGCCATTTCGGGGTGCGGATGGAGATCATCGGCCGTGCCGACGACATGCTCAACGTCAAGGGGGTCAAGGTTTATCCCTCGGCGATCCAGGATGTCGTCACCGCGTTCCAGCCCCGGGTGTCGGGCCATCTGCGGATCCGCCTCGACGGCCCGCCGCCCCGGGTCGAGCCGCCGCTGAAGGTGGTGGTCGAGGCGGCGGAAGGCGTGCCGGCCGAGGATTGGCCCGGCCTGGCCCGCGCCATCGAACAGCGCAGCCGCGACCTGCTCGCTTTGCGTCCAGCGGTGACGATCGTGCCGTTCGGCGCGCTGGAACGGTCGAGCCAGAAGACCAAGCTGGTCGAAATCGCTCCCGCCAGCGCCGCCTGACCGGAAGGAAGACCGCCATGTCCGCCTCCGGCACGAACCGTCCCGACCGTGGCTTTGCCAGCCGGGCCATCCATCACGGCTACGATCCCGCCAGCGAGCACGGTTCGCTGACCCCGCCGCTGTTCCAGACCTCGACCTATGCCTTCGAATCGGCCGAGGCCGGGCGCGAGATGTTCCTCGGCCAGCGCGAGGGCTACGTCTATGGCCGCACCCGCAATCCCGGCCAGAGCCTGCTGGAGGAACGGCTGGCCTCGCTCGAGGGCGGCGAGGCCGCGCTGGCGGTCGCCTCGGGGATGGCGGCGATCAGTGCGCTGGCCTGGACCCTGCTCGCTGCCGGCGACCGGGTGCTGGTCAACCACACCCTCTACGGCAACAGCTACGCCCTGTTCACCCGGGGGCTGTCCCGGTTCGGGGTGGAGACCACGGTGGCCGACTTCACCCGGCCGGACGAGGTGGCCGAGACGATCGACCGGCTCCGCCCCCGGCTGGTCTATTTCGAAACCCCCGCCAATCCCACCCTGGCGGTGATCGACATCGCCGCGATTGCCGCCCTGGCCCGGGCCGGCGGGGCGCTGACGGTGGTCGACAACACCTTCGCCACCCCGGCACTGCAACGGCCGCTGGGGCTGGGGGCCGATCTGGTGGTTCATTCCGCCACCAAGTTCCTCGGCGGCCATGGCGATCTGATCGCCGGCGCCCTGATCGGCCCGAAAGCGATCGTCGAGCGGGTGCGCGGCCACGGCCTGCGCTATCTCACCGGCGCCACCATCGCGCCGCTCTCGGTGTTCCTGCTGCTGCGCGGCCTCAAGACGCTGGAATTGCGGATGGAGCGCCATTCCGCCTCGGCCCTGGCGCTGGCGCGGCTGTTGCGCGGCCATCCCAAGGTTGCCTCGGTGGCCTATCCCGGCCTGCCCGATCATCCCGGCCATGCCCTGGCCTGCCGGCAGATGGATGGGTTCGGCGGGCTGGTGGCGTTCGAACTGGCCGGCGGGCTGGCCGCCGGGATGCGCTTCATGAACCGGCTGGCGCTGGTGACGCGGGCGGTCAGCCTGGGCGACGCCGAAACCCTGGTCCAGCACCCGGCCAGCATGACCCATTCCCCCTATTCGCCCGAGGAACGGCGCCGCCACGGCATCGGCGAGGGGCTGATTCGCCTTTCGGTCGGTCTGGAAACGCTGGCCGACCTCGAAGATGACATCCTGCAAGCGCTGGAGGAAGCCTGACCCCATGACCGAGCCTGTCGTTCTGACCCGTTCCGAGAACCGGGTGTTCATCATCACCCTCAACCGTCCGGACAAGCGCAATGCCTTGACCAAGGAGGTGGTCGAGCAGCTCAACGCCGCTTGGCGCGCGTTCGAGGCCGGCGACGACCGGGTCGCGGTGCTGACCGCCAGCGGCGACCGCGCCTTCACCGCCGGGGCCGATCTGGAGGATATCCCGCACGATCTGTGGCGGGCGATTCCCGGCATCGGCGTCGAGGTCACCAAGCCGGTGATCGCGGCGGTGTCGGGCTGGGTGGTCGGTGGCGGCCTGCTGTTCGTTCAATATGCTGACCTCGCCGTCGCCAGTACGACCGCCAAATTCGTCTATCCCGAGGCCAAAGTCGGCTTTGCCGGCGGGCTGATCGCCTCGCTGGCGGCGCGGATTCCGCATAAGGCGGTGATGGAACTGGTGTTGCTCGGTGAGCCGATCGATGCCAACCGCGCCTATGAACTGGGGCTGGTCAACAAGGTGGTGCCGGAGGGGCAGCAGCTTCAGGCCGCGCTCGATTACGCGGCCAAACTGGCCGACAATGCGCCCAAGGTGCTGGCGCTGCTGAAGAACTTCATCGGCCAGACCCTGCCGAAAGGCCCATCCGAGGCCGCCGGCATCGCCCGCCGCGCCGTCGATGGCGTCACCTTCTCCGAGGACATCGCCGAGGGGCTGGCCGCGTTCAAGGCCAAGCGGCCACCGCTGTTCGTGGGGCGCTGAGGCGATGACCGCGCGGGTCGGGCTGGCGGCGCTGGCCGCCACGATCGCCCCCGGCAGCCTGCTGGCGATTCCCGCCGATTATGCCGGGCCGGCGATCGCCGCCACCCTGGCGCTGATCCGGCAGGGGACCGGCGGCCTGCGTCTGGTGACGGCGCCGACCGCTGGCTTGCAGGCCGATCTGCTGATCGGGGCCGGGCTGGTGGCGGAAATCGAAACGGCGGGCATCAGTCTGGGGGAATGGGGCTCGGCCGAGCGCTTCCGCGCCGCAGTCGCCGCCGGCCTGACCGTGCGCGACGCCACCTGCCCGGCATTGCACGCCGGCTTTCAGGCGGCGGAAAAGGGAGTGCCGTTCCTGCCGCTGCGCGGCGTGCTCGGCAGCGACCTGCTGAAAGTGCGGCCGGACTGGCGGGTGATCGACAATCCGCTGGCCGATGCGCCCGACCCGATCCTGCTGGTGCCGGCGATCCGGCCCGATGTCGCGCTGTTTCATGCCGCCCTGGCCGACAGCGCCGGCAATGTCTGGATCGGCCTGCGCCGCGAACTGGCGACCCTGGCCCATGCCGCCCGCCGCACCCTGGTGACGGTCGAGGCGCTGCATCCCGGCAATCTGCTCGATGATCCCCTGCGGGCGCCCGGGGTGTTGCCGCATCTCTATGTCGATCAGGTGGCGGTGGTGCAGGGCGGGGCCTGGCCGCTGCCGTTCCCGGGGGTGGAGGGCGATGAGGACGCCCTGGCCCGCTATGCCGAGGCCAGCCGCGACGCCGCCGCCTTCACCCACCTGATCGGAGCATGGCTCGATGGCCGCGATTGAGCTTCTGGTGTCGGCCCTGGCCCGCACCCTGGCCGGGGCCCGCACCATCGCCATCGGCACCAATTCGCCGATTCCCGCCGCCGCCGCCCTGCTGGCCCAGGCCCGTGCCGCCGCTCCGGTCGAGGTGATGATCATCGGCTCGGCCCGGCATTGGCCGTTCACCGATGGCGGCCGGGAATTGTTCGATTTCGCCGCCCAGGGCCGGCTCGACGCCTTCGTGCTCGGCGGCGGCCAGATCGACCGAACCGGCGCGATCAATCTGGTGCGGGCCGGCAAGGCCCGCTTCCCCGGCAGTTTCGGCTCGGCCTATCTCTATCCGCTGGTGCCGCGGATCGTGCTGTTCCGCGCCGAACACACCCCGCGTGTCCTGGTCGAGCGGGTCGAATTCGCCAGCGCCCGGGGCCGGCCGGCGGCGTTGGTGACCGGCAAGGCGGTGTTCGGCTTCGCCGAGGGCGGGTTCACCCTGTCCTCGGTCCATCCCGGCGAAACCGCTGACGGCATCCGGGCCGCCACCGGCTTTGCGCTCCCGGCTGCCGCCGGGCCGGTGCCCGAGACGCCCCCGCCCGACGCGGAGGATCTGGCCCTGCTGCATGGCCCGATCGCCGAGGATCTCGCCGCCCTCTATCCACGTTTCGTCGCCCAGTCGCTGCGGGCGGCATCCCGTTAAGAAAGGTGGGCGCCGCCCCCCAGGAATTCCGCGAGGAGAAGCGTCATGTCGGTCCCCCTCCCCACCGCCATCGAGGCCGATTTGGTGATCGTCGGCGGTGGTTCGGCCGGGTGTGTCCTGGCCAACCGCCTGTCGGCCGATGGACGGCACAAGGTGGTGCTGATCGAGGCGGGCGGCGCCGGGCGCCATCCCTCGTTTCACATTCCGGTCGGTTACGTCTGGAACCGCACCCATCCGCGCGGCAACTGGCTGTATCGGACCGAACCCGAGCCCGGCACCGGCAACCGTCGCCTGACCTGGCCGCGCGGCAAGGTGCTGGGGGGATGCTCGGCGATCAACGGCCTGCTCTACATTCGCGGTCAGGCCGAGGATTACGACGCGTGGCGGGCGCTGGGGCATGACGGCTGGGGCTGGTCGGATCTCCGCCCCTATTTTCTCAAGGCCGAGAACCAAGCCCGGGGCGCCGATGCCCATCATGGCGTCGGCGGGCCGCTGGCGGTCAGCGACATCGTCGAGCCTTATCCGATCTCCCAGGCGATGATCGACGCCGCCCGACAATGGGGGCTGCCCGACAATGCCGATTTCAACGGGGCGGCTCAGACCGGTGCCGGCTGGTTCCAGGTTACCGTTCAGGGCTGGCGGCGCAGCAGCACGGCGGTCGCCTACCTCAATCCGGCGCGGCGGCGGCCGCATCTTGCCATCCTGACCCGCGCCCAGGCCGTCGGTCTGGTGTTCGAGGGCCGTCGCGCGGTGGGGGTGCGGGTTCGCCGCGAGGGGCGGGACGAGGTGATCCGGGCCCGACGCGAGGTGATTCTCTCCGCCGGGGCGGTCAATTCTCCGCATCTGCTGCTGCTGTCGGGTCTCGGTCCGGCCGCCGCCCTGCGCGAGCACGGGATCACGGTGGTGGCCGACCTGCCCGGTGTCGGCGCCAATCTGCGCGACCATTACATCGTCGATCTGAAATACCGGGTCAAAAATGCCGTCACCGTCAACCAGCGCACGCGCGGCTGGCGGCTGGCCTGGGAGGTGGCCAAATACGCGTTCGCCCGTCGGGGTCTGCTGACGATGAGCGCCTCCCAGGTCTGCCTGTTCCTCGACAGCGGCCTGAGCGGCCCGAACCGGCCCGACCTCCAGTATCATTGCATGGCGGCAACGCTCGATCCCGCCACCAACGCGGTCGAACACGCGCCCGGCATCACCCTTGGCCCGTGCCAGCTCCGTCCTGAAAGCGCCGGCACCATCGGCCTCAAATCGGCCGATCCGTTTCAGCCGCCGGCGATCCGGCCCAATTACCTGGCCAGCGCCCTCGACCGCGACGTGACGGTGCGCGGCCTGCGGATCGGTCGCGCCATCGCCCGCCAGCCGGCGCTGGCGCCGTTTCTGGTGTCCGAACTGCAACCGGGTGACGCGCTGCGCTCCGATGAGGATCTGCTCGATTTCGCCCGCCAGTGCGGCCGGACCCTCTATCATCCCGTCGGCACCTGCGCGCTCGGCCATGTGGTCGATTCCCGGCTGCGGGTGATCGGAATCGACGGTTTGCGGGTGGTCGATGCCTCGATCATGCCGACCCTGGTTTCCGGCAACACCAACGCCCCGGTCATCGCCATCGCCGAGCGCGCGGCCGATCTGATTCTCGGGCGGTGATGAATTTTCAAGCCCGGGGCGGTCACCGCTTCCGAACCGGGGGGCTGGAGCGCGTTGACATTCTGATTCCCATGGGCTCGAAAATCTGGTTCAAGGCTCCCTTTCGAGAAGGGGACTTGAATGGACGAAGTTCGCCTGATCCTGAAGGATCCCCAATGGGATCGGCTGTTCACCGCATTTGCCGGGCAAGGATGGTGTGTGCGATCGGCCGCTCACGTCGCGGACTGACCACAAAAATCCACGCCGTCGTCGACGCCTTGGGCAATCCACTCCGCTTTATCCTGACGCCGGGACAAGCGAGCGATTACACCTCAAGCGGAGGCCCTGATTGCCGACATCCCCGCCGGCTATCTCCTGGGCGATAAGGGATATGATTCCAAGGCTTTCCGCGATGCCATCGAGAGCCTGCTTGCGGCCTATCGCGGCCCCCCTCTCTTGCCGTCTGCCCCTGCCCCAAACCGAAGGGTTCCAAGGGCCTTGCGGCCCTTGGCGGGTGCGGGCAGCGCCCGCGTCTTTCTTCTTTTACAACCGCCCCAACCGGTCGAGCAGCCCCTGGAGGATGTAGGCGGCGGCCATTTTATCGACCACCTCGGCGCGGCGGCGGCGCGACGAATCCGCGTCGAGCAGGGTTCGGGTAACGGCGACGGTGGACAGGCGTTCGTCCCACAGCACGATCGGGAGGTCGCGCAGCTTCAGCAGGTTGCTGACGAAGGATCGGGTGGACTGGCAGCGAGGGCCTTCGCTACCATCCATTTCGACCGGAAGGCCAAGCACGAGGCCGCCGACCTCGTGGCGATCGACGATCGCCAGCAGGGCGGTGGCGTCGGCGGTGAATTTGGCGCGGCGGAGGGTCTCGAACGGGGTGGCGACGGTGCGGCTGACGTCGGACAGGGCAAGGCCGATGGTCTTGCTGCCGAGGTCGAGTCCGAGCAGGCGCTGGTCGCGGCCGAGGACCGCCGGCAGCGCCGCCACCTCGATCAGGCTCACAGGCCGTAATCCCGGGCGCGGTCGGGGTCGCGGGCGGCGACGGCGCGGGCGAGATCGACGATCACCTTGGCCTGTTTCCAGGTGGCGTCGTCCTGCATCTTGCCGTCGATCATCACCGCGCCGCTGCCGTCGGGCATCGCTTCGAGGATCTTGAGGGCGAAGCGGACCTCGGCGGCGTCGGGGCTGAACACCCGTTTGGCGATCTCGATCTGGCGGGGGTGGAGGCTCCAGCCGCCGACGCAGCCGAGCAGGAAGGCGTTGCGGAACTGGGCCTCGCAGGCGTCGTCGTCGGAGAAATCCCCGAACGGCCCGTAGAACGGCTTGATCCCGGCCGACTGGCAGGCATCGACCATCTTCGCCACGGTGTAATGCCAGGGGTCCTGCTGGAACAGGGTGCGGTGGGGGCGGTCGGGGGCGGCATCTTCCAGCACGCCGTAGAAGGGATGGCCGCCGCCGACCCGGGTGGTCTTCATCCCGCGCGAGGCGGCGAGGTCGGCCGGGCCGAGGCTCATGCCGTGCATGCGCGGGCTGGCCTGGGCGATGGCGGCGACGTTCTCGACCCCGAGGGCGGTTTCGAGGATGGCGTGGATCAGGATCGGGCGGCGGACGCGGTGGCGCGCCTCCAACTGGGCCAGCAACTGGTCAAGGTAATGGATGTCCCACGGTCCCTCGACCTTGGGCAGCATCACCACATCGACCTTGTCGCCGGCGGCGGCGACGATCTCGGTGACGTCGTCGAGGAACCAGGGCGAATTGAGACAATTGACCCGGGTCCACAGGCCGGTGTCGGGATTGTCCCAGCCGCGCGCGACCTCGATGAAGCCGGCGCGGGCGGCTTCCTTGGCCTCGGCCGGGATGGCGTCCTCGAGGTTGCCGAGCAGCACATCGACCTGCCGGCCGATTTCCGCCGCCTTGGCCCGCATCTTGTCGAGATGGGGCGGGAAGAAGTGGATCATCCGTTCGAGACGGGTGGGCAGGTCGCGCCAGGGCGCCGGGGCGCCGATGGCCAGCGGTTCGAAGAACTTGCGAGGCGGTCTGCTGCTCATGAGGGGATCCCGCGCCGGAGGGCGTCCACGAACGGACGGGGGCGCCGGGGCGGCGCCACCGCTTCCACACATACCCCAGCCGGCGAACGGGCGACAAGCCGGACCAGCCCCGCCTTTTGCGAAAAAAAGGGGGGTCGGGGCTCGCTCCGGGCGGGTTGGCGGGCGGCGGCCCGCCCGAAACGCCGCCCGGATCGCCATTCATCGCCCGCGACGCGCGGACGGGTCAGGCGGTGATGTCGAGCGCCTGTCCCAGGCTGCCCTGGCTGTCCTTGCTGTCGCTCAGCGGCTGGACCGGCTGGCTCTGGGCCTGCTGGGCCTGTTGCAGGGCGGCGGTGGGCAACTGGGTCTGCACCTGGGCCACGGTCTGTTGCAGCTTGTCGGGGCTGTACGGACCCTCGAGCCCCTGCTGGGCCTGGGGGAGGTAAAGCTGGGTGTTGGCGTTACCGGGGGAGGAAACGTCCATGGCGAATGGCCTTCTGGCTACTATGCGATTCGTCATGATACCACCGGTGACGGTTCCGGGTCATCATCTCCCGCTCGTCCCCCGCAACTCTCCGTTTCGTCACGATGGATCCGATCACCAGCCAAGGTTTGCTGTTCACCGCCGCCCTGGCCGCCGGCGCGATCAACGCCGTCGCCGGCGGCGGCTCGTTCCTGACCTTTCCCGCCTTGGTGTTCACCGGGGTGCCGTCGCTGATCGCCAACGCCTCCAGCACGGTGGCGCTGTTTCCGGCCAGCCTCGCCAGCGCCTGGGCCTATCGCCGCCGCTTCACCGGCTTTGACGGGGTGCCGTTCCGGGCGATGCTGGCGGTCAGCCTGCTCGGCGGGCTGTGCGGGGCGCTGCTGCTGCTGTTCACCCCCCAGGCGCTGTTCGACGTGGTGATTCCCTGGCTGCTGGCCTTCGCCACCCTGGTGTTCGCCTGGGGGCACCGGATCACCCCGTTCCTGCAACGGCGGGTCCGGCTCGGGCCGGGCAGCCTGCTGGCGGCGCAATATCTGACCGCCTTGTATGGCGGTTATTTCGGCGGCGCGGTGGGGATCATCCAATTGTCGGTGTGGACCCTGTTCGGCCAGCGCGACATCCACGCGATGAATGCCAGCAAGACCCTGCTGACCGGGTCGATGAACGCGGTGGCGGTGGTCTGCTTCGTCATCGCCGGCAAGGTGTGGTGGGCGCAGACGCTGGTGATGCTGGCCGGGGCGGTGGCGGGGGGCTATCTCGGCGCCCGGCTGGCGCAGCGGCTTGATCCGCGCCGGGTGCGGGCGGCGATCATCCTGCTCAGCGTCGGGATGACGGTGGTGTTCTTCCTGCGGGGCTGAGTCGGGGCGCGGGTAAGGCGGGGGGCTCAGAACACGGCGGTGGCGACCACCACGGCGGCGACCGCCAGCGCGATCAGCAGGCCGACCACCGCCGCGGTCTGGCGGCCGGTGCGGTCGGCTTCGGCGGCGCGTTCCTCGTTGTCGCTCTGGAGCTGGCGGATCTCCTCCTCGGCGGCGTGGTACTGGGTCTGGGCCCAGAGGAATTCCTTCTCGTCCTTGACCCGCTCGTCGGCGTTCTCGACCTGATTGTACAGTTCGACGATCGAGCCCTTGCGCACCAGCTTGGGCAGTTCGCGTTCGAGATCCTTGCGCTTCTCGCGGCTGTGGTAGGAGGCGATCACCGGGGCCAGCGCCGAGGCGATCCAGCCGGTCAGCGCCGGCAGCGATTCCGGCCCCAGCCGGTATTGCAGCACGGCGTAGAGATTGACCACCGCCATCAGCATCACCGCCGGGTCGGGGTCGTTGAACAGGGCCAGATTGCGGTCGATGTCGGTGCGCATCCGCGCGCCGAGGAAGGCGGCGATGTGGCGGTCGAGCGGCATCTCCTTGTTGCCCTCGGCGCGGTGGGCGGCGGCGCGGTTGAGCGCCGGCAGCAATTCGCGCACCTCGACCACGTAATCCTCGGCGGTCAGCGGGCTCTGCAACGGCAGGGCGTCGTTCAGCTCGTAGAGGCAGCGTTCCAGGCCGAAGCCGATCCCCGGCTGGGCGAGATAGCCGCGCAGCTCGCGGAAATTCGACTTCATCAGCGAGGTGTCGGGCTGATAATCGTCGCCGCGGCATTCGAACCACAGCTTGGGGATCTCGCGCAGGATCATCTCGGCCAGCAGGCGGGTGTCGCCGTGGTTGGCCATCACCGCCGCCAGCGCCGAGCCGACCCCGTCCGGCATCGCGGCGAAGCCCTTGTAGCGGATCGGGGCGGCGGTATCGATGGTGATCAGCACCTTGCAGAGCATCACGTCGGTGGCGCTCTTGCGGTCGGTGGTGGCGTTGAGGGCGTAGCGGACGGCATCGGCCACCGCCGCCGCCTTGTTCTTGTCCTCGACGGCGCGGCGCAGCCACAGTTCGAGCTTGCCGTCGATCACCGGCGGGATCGCCTGCTCCCAGTTGCGGGCCATCGCCTGGCCCAGTTCGCGGCAGTTGAAATATTCCTTGCCGAGGAAGGGGAAGCCGCGCGCGGCGCGATGCTCGCCGCGCGGCTGGAGCGGCGACATCCGCCGCCCCGAGATCCACAAATCGAGATCCTCGGTGGTCCAGCGCTGCTCGCCGTCATCGCACAGCAGGCCGCGCAGCAGCTCGATCATCGCCATCGGCAGGCGTTCGTCACCGATCAGGGTGTTGTAGCTGCCGAACTGGATCTTGGCGGTGAGGATCGCCTCGTCGGGCATGTTGGCGACCGGGTTGCGCCCCATCAGCAGGATCGCCACCGTCACGCCGAGCGAATAGAGGTCGTCGGCATAGGTGCCGCTGCCCCGGGCGATCGGGTTGGACATGCCGGATTCGATCGTCTCGAACAGCGCCGGCTGGTCGAAGGCGGGGGGGGCGGTGACGCCGTCGCCGAAGGCGAGCCGTTCGCCGTTGGCGTCCATCGCGAACAGGTTGGTCGGGCGGATCGAGCGGTGGGTGACGCCGCGCGCGGTCATTTCGCGGATCGCGGCGGCCAGCGGCTCGACCACCTTGCGGCCGATCTCGTATTCGTCGATGCGGCGGACCTCGCCGCGGATGCTGGTCATGATCCGGCGCCCGGCCGGGCGTTCGTAAATCACCGCCATGCATTGGCGGCCGGCCGGGGCCCAGTTGACCGCCCCCCATTCGACCAGTTGCTGCAAGCCGGGCGAGGACACGCCCTTCAGCGCCCGCATCACGGTGACGCGCGGCGGCAGTTCGGGCTTGCAGATCAGGGCGTAGAGCGAGCGGTTGGGGTCGCGCTTGTCCTCGGCGAGGTAGGCGTCGGCCGAGGGGGTGGACAGATCGGGCAGGGGATGGGTCGAACGGATCAGGTAGCGGTCGCGCAGGGTGCCGGGCGGTCCGGCCGGCCGGGCCTCGTCCTTGGTCGGCGCGGGGGCCGCTTCGGCCACTCCGCTCGCTTTGTCGCCCTCCGCCATCGTCCCCACCCGGTTGTCGTCCGCTCGCAGCCCGGGCGGCCTCGGCAGTGTAAAGGCGTTGCCGGCGCCTTCAAACCGGAAACCGATCCGCCCCTTTCCCCATCAGAACCGCACTCTGCTTTACAAAACGTTTCGCGGCCGGGGCCGGAGCGGCAGCTTTTTGCCGCTCCGGGCGAAATTCCGGGTTCCGCCCCGGGGTCAGGCCGCGAACGGATCCTGGACCAGGATGGTGTCCTCGCGCTCCGGGCTGGTGGAGAGCAGGGCGACCGGGGCCTCGATCAGTTCCTCGATGCGGCGGATGTACTTGATCGCGGCGGCGGGCAGGTCCTTCCACGAGCGGGCGCCGTTGGTGCTCTCGCTCCAGCCGGGCAGGGTCTCGTAGATCGGCTCGACCCGGGCCTGGGCATCGATCGCGGCCGGCAGGTGGCTCAGCTCCTCGCCGTCAAGGCGATAGCCGATGCCGATCTTGAGGGTCTCGAGCCCGTCCAGCACGTCGAGCTTGGTCAGGGCGATGCCGTTGATGCCGCCGACCTTGACCGCCTGACGCACCATCACCGCGTCGAACCAGCCGCAGCGCCGCCGCCGGCCGGTGACGGTGCCGAACTCGCGACCGCGATCGCCGATCCGCTCGCCGATCGAATCGAACAGCTCGGTCGGGAACGGCCCGGCGCCGACCCGGGTGGTGTAGGCCTTGCAGATCCCCAGCACGTAGCCGACCTGACCCGGCCCGACCCCCGAGCCGGTGCCGGCATTGCCCGACACGGTCGAGGAGGAGGTGACGAACGGATAGGTGCCGTGATCGACGTCGAGCATCGCCCCCTGGGCGCCCTCGAACAGGATGCGCTTGCGGGTGTGGCGCAATTCGTCGAGCCGGCGCCACACCACGTCGGCGTAGGGCAGGATCCGCGGCGCCACCGCCAGCAGCTGGTCGAGCAGGCCCTGGCCGTCGATCTCGGCGGCACCGAGGCCGCGCAGCAGGGCGTTGTGGTGGCGCAGCAGCACCTCGATCCGCGCTTCCAGCGTCGGGCGGTGGGCGAGGTCGCAGACGCGGATGGCGCGACGGCCGACCCGGTCCTCATAGGCCGGGCCGATGCCGCGTCCGGTGGTGCCGATCTTGGCCGCGCCGCTCGCTTCCTCGCGGGCGCGGTCGATCTGGGCGTGCAGCGGCAGGATCAGGCAGGCGTTTTCCGCCACCTTCAGCAGATCGGGGGTGACGGCGATGCCCTGGGCGCCGAGGCGGTCGATCTCGTCGAGCAGGGCCCAGGGATCGACCACCACGCCGTTGCCGATCAGGCTGAGCTTGCCGCGCACCACCCCGGAGGGCAGCAGCGACAGTTTGTAGGTGGTCCCATTGATCACCAGGGTATGGCCGGCATTGTGGCCGCCCTGGAACCGCACCACCACGTCGGCGCGTTCGGACAGCCAGTCAACGACCTTGCCCTTGCCCTCGTCGCCCCACTGGGCGCCGACCACCGCGACGTTCGCCATCGTTCTTTTCCGCCTTGCTTGCTTTGCTTAAACCACGTCGATCAGGCCGGCCGGCCCGAGCCGGCGCCCGCAGCCGAGCCGCTTCGCCTCGGCCGCCTCGTCGGCGACCGGATCGAGTCCGGCAACGGTGACCAGCCCCTCGGCCCGCAGCCGCTCGGCCTCGGCCCGCGCCGTGCCGGCCGGGACGAACACCCGGGCGGGGCGCGGCGCCGACGGCACCGCCGCGATCACCGAATCGAGGAACAGGGTGGCGCCGACCGCCGGCTCGGTGCCGCCGGCGCGATAGCGCCCGCCCCGGCCCAGCTCGGCGCCCAGGGCGCGGGCATAGAGGGTGAAGCCCACCCCGCAATGATATTCGAAGCCCCGGCTTTCGACCGGATCGACCGTCAGCGGCAGGCCGGGCAGGGCGGCGGCGACCTGCGCCACCACGGCGGCGAGGCGGTCGCGCTCGGCGGCGGCGGCGGGCGGCAGATCGAGCGCGGCCAGCGCGGCCAGGGCGCGGTCGGCCGGGCCGGCGGCGGCGATCAGCGCCTGCAACAGCGGCGCGGCCGGGCCGTCCAGCGCGGCGACGGCGGCGGAATCCTTGTGGTCGAGGGCGTGACGCAGCCGCTCGGCGGTGTCGCCCTCGATCCCGAAGGCGGCGAACAGGGTGGCGGCCAGGGTCGGCAGGGCCAGATCGGCGGTGACGCCGTCGATCCCCAGCCCGATCAGCCCCTCGGCGGCCAGGGTCAGCACCTCGGCGTCGGCGGCGGCGGACTCGGAGCCGATCAGCTCGATCCCGGCCTGGGCGAACTGGCGGTCGGCGCGCAGCTGGCTGCCCTTCACCCGCAGCACCTGACCGGAATAGGACAGCCGCAGCGGGCGCGGCCGGGTCGCCAGCCGGGTGGTGGCGATGCGGGCGACCTGGGGGGTGATGTCGGCGCGCAGGCCCATCAGCCGCTGGCTCAACGGATCGAGCACGCGGAAGGTCTGGCCGGCGGCGGCGGCGCCGGGGCCGTCGAGCAGGCTTTCCTCGAATTCGATCAGCGGCGGCTTGACCCGCTCGAACCCATGGGCGGCGAAGGTGCGCAGCAGGCGTTCGATCACGCCGGCTTCCTCGGCGGCATCGGGCGGGAGCATGTCGCGCAGGCCGGCGGGCAGCAGGGCCCGGTTGGCGAAATCGGTCATCGACGCGGTCATAACCTGGAACGGGGGCGGCCAAGCGGCATCGCCCGGCCACCCGTTGGTCGGGTGATGCCCGATGTACCGCTTTTACCCCGGCGCGGCAAACGGGAAATGCGCCGGCGGCGGCAAAACCCCCCGCCACCCCCGCGCCGGAGCCCGTCCGCGCCCGTTCCGGCCCGGCCGGCGGCGGCGGCGGGCGGTGCCTGCCTCCGGTTTATGTCTTTAGGTCTGGTTCGACTTGGGCTAAGGTAACAAATCCCCCAAACGGGAGGCGATCGATGACCCTGCAACGGTCGGTTACGGCGGTGCTGGCGGTGATGCTGGCGGGGATTCTGTTGTGCGGCGGGGTGATCTTCGCCGCCTTGTCGGCGCAGCGGCCGCGGCTGGCCGAGGCCGAGGCCGGCGCCCGTCATACCGGCGAGGTGATCGTGCCGCTGCTGCGCGCCACCACCGCGATCCGGCTCGACGTCACCCAGGTGCAGCAGTACCTCACCGACGTCGCCGCCACCCATCACGCCGACAGCTATGACGACGCCGAACGCTGGGCCCAGGCCTTCGCCAAGGACATGACCGAGGCCCGGGCGCTGGCCGCCCGGCTGGGCCAGGCCGACATCGCGGCCGAACTCGACGCCATCGCCACCCGCTTCCCGTCCTATTACCAGTCGGGGCGGGCGATGGCCGCGCTCTACGTCTCGGACGGAATCGAACGCGGCAACGAGGCGATGGAGGATTTCGACCAGGTCACCGACGACATCTCCAATCGCTGCGCCGCCCTCAGCGACCATATCGCCGCCCTGTCCAATCGCGAGACCGCCGCCACCCTGACCGCCGCCGCCGCCGCGCGCAGCGGTGCCGACGGCGCCTTCGTCGCCATCGCCGCGATCTTCGTCGCGGTGCTGGTGCTGACCCTGGTGGTGGCGCAGTGGCTGCGTCGCGCGATCGGCGGGGCGTTCGCCCTGCTCGAGGGGGATCTCGACGTCATCGCCGGCGGCGAGGACGCGCCGCTGCGCCTCAGCCCCGACCGGCGCGACGAATTCGGCCGCATCGCCCGCACCCTCGCCTTGTTCCGTGACGAACAGGCCCAACTGGGCGAGGCGACCGCCAGCCGCCGCCGCGACGAGGAGGAGCGCCGCCACAAGGCCGAACGGATCGAGCGGCTGGCGCGCGATTTCTCCGGGGTGGCCGATGACGGGCTGGGCGGGATCGCCCTGTCGCTGCGCGGGCTGCGCAGCGCCGCCGACGGGATGGAGGGCAATGCCCGCGCCACCGCCGGGATGGTCGGCGAGGCGGCGATCGCCGCCGAGCGCGCCGCCGCCAATGTCGAGGCGGTCGCCACCGCCGCCGAGGAACTGACCGCCTCGATCGACGAGATCAAGCGGCAGGTCGGCGAATCCTCGCGCATCGCCGCCGCCGCCGAGGCCGAGGCGGAGCAGACCAACGGCAAGGTGCGCGGGCTGGCCGAGGCGGCCGAGCGGATCGGCACGGTGGTGGCGCTGATCAGCGACATCGCCAGCCAGACCAACCTGCTGGCCTTGAACGCCACCATCGAGGCGGCGCGGGCGGGCGAGGCCGGCAAGGGCTTCGCGGTGGTGGCGGGCGAGGTCAAGGGGCTGGCCAGCCAGACCGCGCGGGCCACCGAGGAGATCACCCGCCAGATCGCGGCGGTGCAGGCCGCCACCGGCGAGACGGTGGGGGCGATCGACCATATCGGCGCGATCATCCGCGAGATCAACGCGATCGGCGGTCAGGTCTCCGCCGCGGTGGACGGCCAGGGCAGCGCCACCGCCGAGATCGCCCGCAACGTGCTGGAGGCGGCCGGCGGCACCCGGGCGGTGACCCGCAATGTCGGGGGCGTGTCCGAGGCGGCCGATCAGACCGGCCGTTCGGCGCGCGAGATGCTCGACGCGGTGCTGGCGCTGGCCGAACGCTGCGACTCGCTGCGCGGCGAGGTCGATCGTTTCGTCGCCGACATCCGGCAGGCCTGATCCGGCGCCCTCTGGTCAAGCGGGCCGAAATGGCTTAGCACCATCCGGGCAATGCCAGCGAAGGGGAGGGCGAGGATGCATTTCGGCCGGGTCCTGATCATCGCCGGTTCGGATTCCGGCGGCGGTGCCGGCATCCAGGCCGACATCAAGGCGGTGACCTGCCTGGGCGGCTATGCCGCCACCGCGCTGACCGCACTGACCGCCCAGAACACCCTCGGCGTGTTCGGGGTCGAACCGGTGCCGCCGGCCTTCGTCCGCCGCCAGATCGAGGTGGTGCTGGGCGACATCGGCGCCGATTGTCTCAAGACCGGGATGCTGGTGTCGGCCCCGATCATTGAGGCGGTGGCCGACGCCCTGGCCGCCGCGCCTTCGGTGCCGCTGGTGCTCGATCCGGTGATGGTCGCCAAGGGCGGCGCCGCCCTGCTCGATCCGGCGGCGGTGGCCACCCTGACCGCGCGGCTGATCCCGCGCGCCCGGCTGCTGACCCCCAATCTGCCCGAGGCCGAGGCCCTGCTCGGCCGCGCCATCCCCGACGCCACCGCGATGGAGGCGGCGGCGCGCGACCTGCTGCGGCTGGGGGCGCGGGCGGTGCTGCTGAAGGGCGGCCACCTGCCCGGCGACGATCTGGTCGATCTGCTGGTCGATGCCGACGGGGTGCGCCGGTTCGCCGATCGCCGCCTGCCGACCCGGGCCACCCACGGCACCGGCTGCACCCTGGCCTCGGCGATCGCCGCCGGGCTGGCCCAGGGGCTCGATCTCGACGCGGCGGTGGCCCGCGCCCGCGCCTATCTGCGCCGCGCCATCGCCGCCGCGCCCGGCTTCGGCGCCGGCCACGGCCCGCTCGGTCACGGCCACACCGTTACCCCGTTCGGCGGCGACTGACCCCTTCCCGATGCGATTATGCGCTTTGGGAGGAGCCGTCTCTGGGCTATAGTCATAGGAGTAGGGGTGGCGCCTCCTCTCGCTTCGGTACCAACCATCACCATGGCTCGCGGTCGCTTGTCCTCACGGGAGGCAGGGACAGCGGCGTGGCAAGCGGGAGAGACAGGATGCGCAAGATGCTGCTGGGGGCCGCCCTGATCGGGGCGGTGGCGGGGCTGCTGGCGACGCCGTCGGCCTGGGCCGGCGATACCTACAAATTCAATCTCCACAACAAATCGTCCGAATACACCATCATCGGGTTCTATACCTACGAGGATGGCAAGTGGAGCAAGAACTGGATCAACTTCACCCTCAAGCCGGGCGAAGAGGCCGAAATGGATTGGGGCAGCGACGAAGGAAACTGTGTCGTGCCCTTCAAGGTCGGCTGGCAGGGCTACGAAGCCGAAAAGTTCTCGGTTGATTTCTGTAAGGTACATAACCTGTACATGAAGGACCAGGGCTTCAGCTTCGACTGAAGTCTCTCGGTGGGGTCCCGGCCACGCCGTGGGCGCGAGAGCGCGATGTTGCGCGGGCTCCGCCCACGGACCCGGCCGGGGCGATGCCCCGGACCCCCTTTGTTTTCATCGATAAAGACAGGAGGGGGGCGGGGAACTTTGCTCCCCGCGCGGGGCGGCAGCCCGCCTAATCGAGCGGCCGGGTGGCCTGGTCGAGCCAAGCGGCGGTGGCGGGATCGAGGTCGGGTCCGATCTCGGCCCGTACCCGGGCGTGGTAGGCGTCGAGCCAGGCCCGTTCGCTCGGGTCGAGCCCGGCCGGGTCGATCAGGGCGCGGTCGATCGGCACCAGGGTCAGGGTGTCGAAGCCGAGCAGCGGCCGTTCCGCTCCGGGCGGGGCGGGCAGTTCGACCACCTGGACCAGATTTTCGATGCGGATGCCGTAGGCCCCGGCCTTGTAATAGCCGGGTTCGTTCGAGACGATCATCCCCGGCTGGAGGGCGATGGTGTTGCCGAGCTTGGAGATCCGCTGCGGCCCCTCATGCACCGACAGGAAGCTGCCGACGCCGTGGCCGGTGCCGTGGTCGTAATCGAGCCCTTCCTCCCATAGCGGCCGCCGCGCCAGCACGTCGAGCTGGCTGCCGGTGGTGCCGACGGGGAAGCGGGCGCGGGCCAGGGCGATATGTCCCTTCAGCACCAGGGTGAAGCGGGCGCGGGCCTCGGCCTCGACCGGGCCGATCGCCACGGTGCGGGTGACGTCGGTGGTGCCGTCCTGGTACTGGCCACCGGAATCGACCAGATACAGCTCGCCCGGGGCGAGGCGGCGGTTGCTGGCCGGGCTCGCATGGTAATGCACCACCGCGCCGTTGGGGCCGGCGGCGGAGATGGTGGCGAAGGAGAGGCCGCGATAGAGCGCGCCCTCGGCGCGGCAGCGTTCCAGCATCGCGGCGGCGCCGATCTCGTCGGTGGCGCCGGCCGGGCCGGCCTGGGCCAGCCACGCCAGGAACCGGGCCATCGCCACCCCGTCGCGGCGGTGGGCGGCGCGGGTGCCGGCGCTTTCCGCCGCGTTCTTGCAGGCCTTGGGGCCGAGGCAGGGATCGGCGCCGCGTTCGATCCGCGCCCCGGCCTGCCGCAGCCGTTCGACCACCGCGCAGGCGGTGGCGGCGGGATCGATCCGCACCCGCAGCCCGGCGGCGCCGAGCCGGTCGAGTGCCGCGTCGAGATGCTCGGGCGGGGCGGTCCGCACCGCCGGGCCGAGATGGTCGGCCAGCCCGGGGGCGCCGAGCTTGGCCGGGTCGATCAGCCATTCGACGGTCGCGTCGGCGGCGACGATAGCGAAGGACAGCGCCAGCGGAGTGTGTTCGACGTCGCCGCCCCGGATGTTGAGCAGCCACGCGATCGAGTCCGGCGCGGTCAGCACCAGCGCGTCGCAGCCGGCCTCGCGCAGGGCCTGGGCGATCCGCGCCCGCTTGTCGGCCGAGCTGGCCCCGGCCAAGGCCTCGGGGTGGATCTCGACCGGGGCGCAGGGCGGGGCGGGGCGGTTGGTGGTCCAGATCGCGTCGAGCGGATTGGCGGGGCAGGGCAGCAGCAGCGCGCCGGCCCGTTCGCAGGCGGCGCGCAGCGGCTCGATCTGTTCCGGGGTGTGCAGGCGCGGATCGAAGCCGAGCCGGTCGCCCGCCGCCAGCGCCCCGGCCAGCCAGCGCGCCGGCGGGGTTTCGGTCTGGTGCAGCGGCTCGATCCGGCTGGTGTCGATTTCGGCCCGCATCTGCAGGGTGTAGCGTCCGTCGCTGAACAGGGCGGCGCGGTCGCGCAGCACCACGGCGAGCCCGGCCGAGCCGGTGAAGCCGGTCAGCCAGGCCAGACGCTGGGCCGAGGGCGGGACATATTCGCCGAGATGCTCATCGGCGCGGGGAATCAGGAAGCCGGTCAGGCCGCGCCGGGCCAGTTCGGCGCGCAGGGCGTCAAGCCGGTCCGCCGCCGCCGGATCCGGCGCGACGGGGCGGAGGTCGGTCATCGTCACACCAGCAGGTCGATATAGGTTCCGCGCGGGGCGTGCCGGTCGAGGCTGTCGATCGGGGTGTCGGCGGCCAGCATCCGCCGGCCGCGCGGGCCGTTGGGACTGGGGCCGGCATTGGCGCGGCCGCGGCTCTGGGTCGAGCCGGCGGCGCGGGGCCGGCGCGGACTGGTCGGGGTCACCCCGGTCAGGCGGGACCCGATCGCGGAAAGCAGGTCGTTGGATTCGTCAGCCATGGCTTTCTGCCGTCGCTAGGAGGAATACGACCTTCAGCCTAACATGCTGGTTGGGGCGGAGCGACTCTTTCCAGCACGACGAAGGCGAAGGGCGGGTCGCCCGCCTGCGGTTCGCGGCTGACCTCGCGCCACGCCGTCCGGTCGAACGGCGGAAAGCTTGTGTCGCCGTCATAGGCGCTGCCGATCTCGGTCAGATAGATCCGCCCGGCGCAAGGCAGGGCCTCGGCATAAAGGGTGGCGCCGCCGATCACCATCGCCTCGGCCCCGGGGGCGGCCTGTTCGGCCAGCGCCAGCGCCGCGTCGAGCGAGGCGGCCACCAGCGCGCCCTCGGCGCTCCAGCCCGGCTGGCGGGTCAGCACGATGTTGGTTCGCCCCGGCAGCGGCCGGCCGAGTGAGTCCCAGGTGCGCCGCCCCATGATGACCGGCTTGCCCAGGGTCTGGCGCTTGAACCATTTGAGGTCGGCCGGGATGTGCCAGGGCAGGGCATTGTCGCGGCCGATCATTCCGTTGGCGGCGACGGCGACGATCAGGGCGACGCTCATACCGCCACCTCGGCCTTGATCGCCGGATGGGGATCGTAACCCTCGATCGCGATGTCGTCATAGCCGAAGGCGAACAGGTCGTCGATCGCCGGATTGAGCCGCAGCCGGGGCAGCGGACGCGGCGTCCGGCTCAGTTGCAGGTCGGCCTGCTCCAGGTGGTTGAGGTAAAGGTGGGCGTCGCCCAGGGTGTGGACGAACACGCCCGGCCGCAGCCCGCAGACCTGGGCGATCATCGCCGTCAGCAAGGCATAGGAGGCGATGTTGAACGGCACGCCGAGGAACAGGTCGGCCGAACGCTGATAGAGCTGGCAGGACAGCCGCCCCTCGGCGACATAGAACTGGAACAGGCAGTGGCAGGGCGGCAGGGCCATCTCGGGCAGATCGGCGACGTTCCAGGCCGAGACGATCAGCCGGCGCGAATCCGGCTCGCGCTTGATCCGCGCCACCAGATCGACGATCTGGTCGATGGTGCCGCCGTCGCGCGCCGGCCACGCCCGCCATTGCCGGCCATAGATCGGCCCAAGCTCGCCGTTCTCGTCGGCCCATTCGTCCCAGATCGACACCCCTTCCGCCTTCAGCGAGGCGATGTTGGTCTCGCCGCGCAGGAACCACAGCAGCTCGTGAAAGATCGAACGGGTGTGCAGCTTCTTGGTGGTCACCAGCGGGAAGCCGTCGGCGAGGTCGAACCGCATCTGCGCCCCGAACAGCGACAGCGTGCCGGTGCCGGTGCGGTCGCCCTTGCGCACCCCCTCGGTGCGGACCTGACGCAGCAGATCGAGATATTGTTTCACGCGAACGGGCTCCCCTGACGACGGACCGCCGTGTTTTAGCAATCTCGCGCCGCCGACGCCATGGTTACGCGGGCTCTGCCCGCACCCGCCAAGGGCCGGGGGCCCTTGGAACCCTTTGGGGGTCGCGCGAAGGATAAGGCAAGGGATCCAAGGGCCTGCGGCCCTTGGCGGGCGCGGGCGGAGCCCGCATCAACCGTAGGTGACGCCGGTCAGGGTCAGCCCGGCGGCGGGGGCGGTCGGCCCGGCCTTGGTGCGGTCGCGGGCCTCCAGCGCGCGGGCGAGGTCGTCGGGGGACCATTTGCCCTCGCCGACCAGTTTGAGGCTGCCGACCATGTTGCGGACCTGATGGTGCAGGAACGAGCGGGCCTCGGCGATCACCTGGATCTCGGCGCCGACCCGGACCACGTCGAGGCGGTCGAGGGTCTTGAGCGGGCTTTTGGCCTGACAGCAGGCGGCGCGGAAGCTGGTGAAATCATGGTGGCCGAGCAGGCGGGGCGCCGCCTCGGCCATCCGGTCGGGGTCGAGCGGGACCGGCACCCACCACACCCGGTGGCGGTCGAGCGCGGGCGGGGCGCGGCGGGGAAGGATGCGGTAGAGATAGGCCCGGCCGGTGGCGGAGAAGCGGGCGTGGAAATCCTCGTCCACCTCTTCGGCGGCGAGGATGCTGACCGGCAGCGGCTTGAGGTGGAAGTTGATCGCGTCGCGCACCCGGTCGGCCGGCACCGGGCGCGGCAGGTCGAGATGGCCGACCTGACCGCTGGCATGGACCCCGGCATCGGTGCGGCCGGCGGCGAACAGGGTCACCGCCGCGCCGCAGAAGCGGGCGGCGGCGTCCTCGATCGCCCCCTGGACCGAGACGCCCCGCTCCTGGCGCTGCCAGCCGACGAACGGGGTGCCGTCATACTCGATCAGCAGGCGGTAGCGTGCCATCAGCCCAGCACGGTGCCGGCGGGCAGGGGATGGCCGCGCAGCATGTCGGCGGCGGGCATCGCCGCCTTGCCCGGCCGCTGCACCTCGATCAGCCGCAGCGCGCCCTCGCCGCAGGCCACCAGCAGCCGGTCGTCGAGCACCGCGCCGGGCTCGCCCTGGCCGGGCTCGATCACGGCCTTCAGCACCTTGACCCGGACGTCGCCGACCTCGAACCACACCCCCGGCCAGGGGGTGAGGGCGCGCACCTGACGATCGAGCTGGCGGGCGGGCAGGGCCCAGTCGATCCGGCCCTCGTCGCGGCGCAGCTTGGCGGCGTAGACCACCCCTTCCTCGGGCTGGGCCTCGGCGGTCAGGCCGCCATCGGCCAGCTTGGCCAGCGCCTCGACGATCAGCCCGGCGCCGAGTTCGGCCAGACGGTCATGCAGCCAGGGGGCGGTGGCGTCGGGCGGCAGCGGCAGCGATTGCCGCAGCAGGATCGGCCCGGTGTCGAGCCCGGCCTCCATCTGCATGATGGTGACGCCGCTTTCATGGTCGCCGGCCAGGATCGCCCGCTGGATCGGCGCCGCGCCGCGCCAGCGCGGCAGCAGCGAGGCATGGACGTTGAGGCAGCCGTGGCGCGGCGCGTCGAGCACCGCCTGGGGCAGGATCAGCCCGTAGGCCGCCACCACCGCGACGTCGGCGCCGAGCGCGGCGAAGGCGGCCTGTTCGGCCGGGTCGCGCAGGGAGAGCGGCGTGCGCACCGGCAGGCCGCGCGCGGCGGCGAAGGCGTGGACCGGGCTGGGCTGTTCCTTGTGGCCCCGTCCGGCCGGACGGGGCGGCTGGGAATAGACCGCCACCACCTCGTGCCCGGTCGCCAGCAGCGAATCGAGGATCGCCACCGCGAAATCGGGCGTGCCCATGAACACCAGCCTCATGACGCGACGGCGTCCTTGCGGGCCTTGGCGAGGCGACGCAGAATCATGTGCTTTTTCAGCGACGACAGGTGATCGACGAACAGCACCCCGTCGAGATGGTCGATCTCGTGCTGGATCACCGTGGCGAGCAGGCCGTCGGCCTCGATCTCGCGTTCGGCGCCGGTCTCGTCGCGATAGCGCGCCCGCACCTGCTTCGGCCGCACCACCTTGGCGTACTGCTCGGGCACCGACAGGCAACCCTCCTCGTAGGTGTTGCGCTCGTCCGAGGCCCAGACGATCTCGGGATTGACCATCCGCATCGGCGCGCGCGGCTGGTCGGCCTTGGCGATGTCGAGCACGATGATCCGCCGCGACACCCCCACCTGCGGCGCGGCGAGGCCGATCCCCGGGGCGGCGTACATCGTCTCCAGCATGTCGTCGAGCAGGGTGACGATGGCCTGATCGACCGTCTCGACCGGCTGGGCCTTCTTCTTGAGGATCGGATCGGGGGCGACGAAGATGGGCAATACGGCCATGGGGCGGGGTCTCTCGCTCGGTAGGATCACCCGCCGGACATAAGCCCGGGGACGGGGCGCGTCAAGCGGCCCCGAAGCGGGATTGTGCCGCGCCGGCCCGCCACCGGGGGCCTCAGTGGCGGATGCCGGCGAGGAAGCGGCCGACCGTCTCGCGCAGGGTGGCGGCGTCGCGGGCCAGGGTGCCGGCCTGATCGCTGACCGCGCGGGCGGAACGGCCGGCGCTGGCCACCGCGTCGGCCACCGCGCCGACGGTGCGGGTGACGGTTTCGGTGCCGTTGGCGGCCTGCTGGGTGTTGCGGCTGATTTCCTCGGTCGCCGCGCCCTGCTGCTCGACCGCGCTGGCGATGGCGGCGCCGATCCGGTTCAGTTCCTCGATGGTGCTGGCGATGCCGGCGATCGCCTCGACCGCGTCGCGGGTGGCGCCCTGCACCGCGCCGATCTGGCCGGCGATCTCGTCGGTGGCGCGGCCGGTCTGGCTGGCGAGGTTCTTGACCTCGCCCGCCACCACGGCGAAGCCCTTGCCGGCCTCGCCGGCGCGGGCCGCCTCGATGGTGGCGTTGAGGGCCAACAGGTTGGTCTGCGCCGCGATGTCGGTGATCAGCCCGACCACGTCGCCGATCTTCTGGGCAGCGTCGGACAGGCCGCGCACGATGGTGTCGGTGCGCTGGGCCGCCTCGACCGCGGCGCGGGAGATGCCGGCCGACTGGTTGACCTGCCGCGCGATTTCGGCGATCGAAGAACTCAGTTCCTCGGTGGCGGCGGCGACGGTCTGGACGTTGGTCGAGGCCTCGGTGGTGGCGGCGGCGACGGTGTCGGACTGGCGGGCGGCGTTGCCGGTGACCTCGGCCATCGTGCCGGCGGTGGCCGACAATTGGGCGGCGGCGCCGGACAGATCCTTGACCACCTGATCGACCGAGCCCTCGAATTCGTCGGCCAGCGACAGCAGCAGGCGGCGGCGCTCGGCCTCGGCCCGGGCGCTGTCCTCGCCCTGGGCCCGGGTCAGCCGCGCGACTTCGACCGCATTGGTCTTGAACACCTCGACCGCGGCCTGCATCGCCCCGATCTCGCCGCCCTGGTCGCGCGGGATGGCGACGTCGAGCCGGCCGCCGGCCAGATCGCCCATCCGCGCGGTCAGGTCGCGCAGCGGCCGGGCGATGGCGCGGCCGATCAACCAGGCCAGCAGGGCGAGCAGGGCCAGTTCGGCCAGACCGCGTCCGGCCTGGGCCAGCGCCGCCTCGCGCACCGCGCGGGCGATGTCGTCGGTATAGACCCCGGTGCCGAGCACCCAGCCCCATTGCGGCAGGCCCTTGACGAAGGTCAGCTTGGGCTCGGGCACGTTCGAGCCGGGCTTGGGCCAGACATACTCGAGCGCGCCGCCGCCCTGGGCGCGCACCAGCCGCACCGCCTCGGCGATGAAGGCGACGCCGTTGGCGTCCTTGATCCCCATCAGGTTCTTGCCGACATGCTGGGGAAAAGCCGGCTGGAGCAGGATCACGCCGTCGAGGTCGGTGATGAAGACATATTCGCCGCCGGCGTAGCGCAGGTCCTCGATCGCCGCCTTGGCCCCGTTTTCGGCCTCGGCGCGGCTGATCTCGCCGCGCCCGGCCCGTTCGGCGAAGCTGGCGGCGATCGACTGCGCCGCCTCGATCGCGGTGCGGACCCGTTCCAGCCGCTGCTGGTGGATCTGCTCGGAATATTGGCGGAACCCGTCGATCAGGTTGAACAGGGTCAGCGCCACCGCCAGCGCGATCAGCAGGCCCAACCGGAACGAAATCGACATCTTGCGCAAGCTTGGCACCGGCGGAGCACTCCCAGGCGGACCGCCCCGCCCGCCGCGATCGCGGGCCGGAGGGCGAGGCCACCAGAGTCAGGATGACGGCGTGGCGCAAGACAAATCCATCATACAATCGTTATTATTGACCAAGGTCGGGGGTTTCATTTCAGTGAAATCAAATAAATCATTTTTTAATCTTTTAGCGAGGGCGATTGGCCTTGATGGCGGCGGTGGCGGTTGAACCAAGCCGACGGCGCTGCTATCCTCACCGATCCGGAGGGTGGCGGCCGCGTACCGCCGTTCCGGCTGACGGGCACCTTCGGGTGCCCGCTTTCGTTGGCGCCGGCGGCGCGGCGGCGGGCTCCGGCCCGGCCGGGCCGTTTCCGGCTGACACAGAGGCTCCTCCCGATGACCGATCCCGCTCTTTCCTCTCGCCCGCGGCTGTTCGTCGCGACGACGCTGGCCGCCGCCCAGGCGGTGGCGCTGGCGCCGGAGCAGGGCCATTACCTCGGCACGGTGATGCGGATGCAGCCGGGCGAGACGGTGCTGCTGTTCAACGGCGCCGACGGCGAATGGCTGGCGCGGATCGAACGGATCGGCCGCGCCGGCGCGGTGGCGGTGCCCGAGCGCCAGACCCGGCCGCAGGCGGCCGAACCGGCGGCGCGGTTCGATCCCTGGCTGCTGGCGGCGCCGCTGAAGCGCGACCGCACCGATCTGGTGGCGGAAAAGGTCGCCGAACTGGGCGCCACCCGTTTCCAGCCGGTGTTCACCCGCCGCACCGTCGCCAGCCGGGTCAATGCCGACCGGCTGACGGCGCGGATGATCGAGGCGGCCGAGCAATGCGAGCGGCTGACCGTGCCGGTGCTGGCCGAGCCGGCCCGGCTCGAGGCGGTGCTGGCGGCGTGGCCGGACGGGCGCACCCTGCTGTTCCTCGACGAGACCGGCGGCGGTACGCCGCTGGCCGAGGTCGCCGCCGGCTGGGATCATGGCCCGGTGGCGCTGCTGATCGGTCCCGAGGGCGGCTTCGCCCCCGAGGAGCGGGCGGCTCTGGTGGCCCGCCCGTTCGTGCGGCCGGTCGGGGTCGGGCCGCGCATCCTGCGCGCCGAGACCGCGACCATCGCCGCCCTGTCGCTGTGGCAGGCGCTGGCCGGCGACGGCGCCCGGCCGCCGCGCGGCTGAGGCGGGAGCGCGGCGATGGCCTACCGGGTGCGCGAGATCTTCGCCTCGATCCAGGGCGAGGGAATCCAGGCCGGCCGGGTCGCGGTGTTCCTGCGCTTCGCCGGCTGCAATCTGTGGAGCGGGCGCGAGGAAGACCGCGCCACCGCCCGCTGCCGTTTCTGCGACACCGATTTCGTCGGCGGCGACCGCCATGACGATGCCGAGGCGCTGGCGGCGGCGGTGGCGGCGGCCTGGCCGGGCGGGGCGGAGGGGCGGCTGGTGGTGGTCACCGGCGGCGAACCGGCGCTCCAGCTCGATCCGCCGCTGCTGGCGGCGCTGCACCGCGCCGGTTTTTCCGTCGCGATCGAAACCAACGGCACCCTGCCGCTGCCGGACGGGATCGACTGGGTCTGCGTCAGCCCCAAGGCCGGCGCGCCGCTGGCGGTGACCCGGGGCGACGAGCTGAAACTGGTCCATCCCCAGCCCGGGCTCGACCCCGCCAGCCTGGAAGGGCTGGCCTTCCCCCATTTCCTGCTCCAGCCGCTCGACGGGCCGGAGCGCGCCGCCAACCTCGCCGCCGCGCTGGCCTATTGCTTCGATCACCCGCGCTGGCGGCTCGGCCTGCAACTGCACAAGGTTCTCGGACTCCGCTGATGGCCCAGTTCCACATTCGCCGCCGGCTCGAAATCGACGCCGGCCACCGCATCGCCACCCACGCCTCGAAATGCCGCAACCTGCACGGCCACCGCTACGCGATCGAGGCGGTGTGCGCCGCCGCCGCGCTGCATCCCGACGGCGAGCAGACCGACATGGCGCTCGATTTCGCCTTCCTCAAGGAGGAGATGGTGGCGCGGATCGACGTCCCCTGCGATCACGGCCTGATCGTCGCTTTGTCCGACGCGGCGTTGCTCGATCTGTTCGCCCCCGCCGACCGCGATCCGGCGGCGTGGCGGGCCGGGCTGGCCGAGCGGGTTGCCCGCGACGGCGCCGCCCTGACCAGCGAGACCCGGCTGGCCACCAAGCTGTACGTGGTGCCGTTCCACCCCACCGCCGAGGCGCTGGCCCGCCACTGGTTCGAGCTGCTGGCGGTGCCGGTGCGGGTCCGCTCCGGCGGCGCGGCGCGGCTGGTGGCGCTGCGGGTGTGGGAAACCCCCAACTGCATGGCCGAATACGCTCCCGAGCCGGTCTGATGCCGCCCGGCCGATGACCTGACCCGTTGGGTCGGGTCAGGCCGAGACGGTGACGCTCAGGCGCCGCGGAGGCTTGGTCAGTGCCGCTCAAGCGCCGCGGAGGCTTGTCAGTGCCGCTCAGGCGCCGCGGAGGCTGGCCGGCCGCCGGGTCAATCCTCGTTTTCGGCGGGTGCCCGGCAGAAGAAATCGGGGTCGGACAGAGTCGACGCCGAAACCGTGATCATCGTCTTGGGATGGGCACGGTTGTAGAGGCGGGCATGCAGGATCCCATCGACGTGCTCGAAGATCTTCTCGACGACCCACACGGTATTCTTATTGTCATTGGCCTTAACGAACTTGTCTCCGACCTGTGCGTCGACCGATTTGCGCTTGAACATTCCTGCTCTCACCCTTGGGGACAATCACGATAATCATCGGCCAGGGGGAGGGTGTCCCGGCCGCGGCTTAGCCTATATGACCCGGCGGCGGAGGTGAAGGGGAGACCATCCCCCGGTGGGGCAAAGATGAATCCTATCCTTCGGGATAAAGCATCCGGCGGCCGGGGCTGGGGCTGAATGTCGTCCCGAGTGGCGCAAGGGCGCGGTTCGTTCAACCATCGCGCCGCAACTTGGCGACACGGCATATATCTTTGTGGCTAATTGTTTCCGCCAGGGCGATCGGCCGGGACAGACCTTTTTTTTGTTCTTAACGGACCCCCGGTATGGTATAAGCAAAAGTCCCCCGAGTTAGGTCGTGGGGCAGGTTGCCGAAAGGCGCGTCCGAGCGGGAGTTCGCTCACCAAAACAAGCCACGATGCCGTGATCAGCCGCGTTTCAACACGCGGGCACTCCCTTTTGCGTTCTCGACAGAACGAAGGGCGGTGTGATCGCGGTGCCACTGGTCCTCATTCTTAGGGAATCCGAAGAGATGACGGTCGTTTCTTTTGCCCAGGGCGATTATGTGGTCTATCCCACCCACGGTGTCGGTCAGGTGATTTCCATCGAGACCCAGGAAATCGCTGGGATGAAAATCCAGTTGTTCGTCATTACTTTCGATCGCGACCGCATGACTCTTCGCGTCCCGGTGACCAAGGCCCAGAAGTCCGGCCTGCGCAAGCTGTCCTCCCGTTCGGTGATGGAGACCGCGCTGACCACCCTCAAGGGCCGCGCCAAGGTCAAGCGGACGATGTGGAGCCGTCGCGCCCAGGAATACGAGGCCAAGATCAATTCCGGCGACCCGGTCTCGATCGCCGAGGTGGTGCGCGACCTGCACCGCAACGCCAACCAGCCCGACCAGTCCTACAGCGAGCGTCAGATCTATGAAGCCGCGCTCGAGCGCCTCGCCGCCGAGCTGGCCGCGGTCGAGCGGATCGACACCGACGCCGCCACCGCCCGGCTGGAAAGCCTGCTCGAAGCCGCCTGAGACGACCCGGCGGGCAGGAAAACGGACCAGGAAAACCGAGGGGGGCGCCAACCGGCGTCCCCCTTTTTCATTGTCCGGGCCGCTATCAGGCCTGATCGAACAGCGCGGTCGACAGATAGCGTTCGGCGAAGGAGGGGATGATCGCGACGATCAGCTTGCCCTCATTTTCCGGCCGCGCCCCCAGTTCCAGCGCCGCCGCCAGCGCCGCACCCGAGGAGATGCCGACCGGGATGCCTTCGGTCTTGGCCGCGCGCCGGGCGGTGCCGAGGGCGGTCTCGTTGCCGATCTGGAGGATTTCGTCGAGCACCGAACGGTCGAGGATGTCGGGGACGAAGCCGGCGCCGATGCCCTGGATCTTGTGCGGGCCGGGGGCGCCACCCGACAGCACCGGGCTGTCCTCGGGCTCGACCGCGACCACCCGCAGGCCGGGCTTGCGGGCCTTCAGCGCCTTGCCGACGCCGGTGATGGTGCCGCCGGTGCCGACGCCGGCAACCAGGATGTCGATCTTGCCGTCGGTGTCGGCCCAGATTTCCTCGGCGGTGGTGCGGGCATGCACCGCCGGGTTGGCCGGGTTCTTGAACTGCTGGGGAATGATCGCGCCCGGGGTGGCCGCCGCCAGTTCCTCGGCCTGGCGCACCGCGCCGGTCATGCCCTTCGAGGCCGGGGTCAGCACGATTTCGGCCCCCAGCAATTGCAGCATCTTGCGGCGCTCGATCGACATGCTTTCCGGCATGGTCAGGATCAGCTTGTAGCCCTTGGCGGCGGCGACGAAGGCCAGCGCGATGCCGGTGTTGCCCGAGGTCGGCTCGATGATGGTGCCGCCCGGCTGCAACGCGCCGGCCGCCTCGGCCGCCTCGATCAGGGCGACGCCGATGCGGTCCTTGACCGAGGCCAGCGGGTTGAAGAATTCGAGCTTGCCGACGATGTCGGCCTTGACCCCCGCCTCGGCGGCGAGTCGCTTGAAGCGCACCAGCGGGGTGGCGCCGATCGTGTCGATGATGCTGTCGTAAATCTTGCCGCGGAAGCTGGCCGGGGCACCCTGCTCGCTGCTCATTCCCAAAAACTCCAGAAAAATAGTGTACAACGTCTTTTATATACACTAGCGCATTTGCGGGAGCGAGGGAAGCGCGGCGCGCGAGGAGAGAAGAGGGATATGACCACGACCGATCCGCGTCCGGCGGCGGGGGCGCGGAACGTGGGGGACGACGAAGGGGGAGGGAGGCCGGGGGGCGGACCCCCGGCCGGTCGCGGCGGCCGTCACCGGCCGCCGTGGGGCGGCCGGGCGGCGCGGCAAATCACCAGTAGGGCGGCAGGCGGCCGGGGATCGGACCGGTGGCGGCGTCGTCGGCCTCCTCGTCCTGACGGCGGACCTCGTCGCGGAACAGCAGCAGGAAGAACCCGCCCTGCATCCCCGCCATCCAGCCGAACGACAGGAAGCAGATTACCGAGGCGTCGGTCTTGACCTCGTTGGTGACCAAGGCGGGGGCGGCGCAGGCCAGCGCCGCCAGGGTGGCCGAGCCGAGGCAGAACGGCACCACCCGGCGCAGCCATTTCTTCTGATCCTGGCCCTCGTGGCGCTCCGCCACCGCGCCGACGATCAGCAGCGGCAGGCACAGGATCGCGAAAATGAACACGTTGCGCCAGGGGCTGGCCGGCACCATGCCGACCGAGGCGATGAACATGTACATCGGGGCGATCGAGGCCGCTCCGATCAGGGCGCCGATGCAGCCGCCGACGACCATGCGGGACATCTTGTCGAACGTCATCTTCCCCCTCCGAACCGAACGCGCGCCGCCGCAGCGGCCAGGCCGGTGCGGGGCGAACCTCAGTTCTGCGGGCACGCGGCCAGCGCGTCAATCATTTCCTGCGGCGGCCGGCGTGGCCTCAGCCATTGGCCAGGGCGCCGGGCTGGTCCCGGTCGGGGTGCGGCCGGTCCGCTCGGACGGTGGCAGCACCCGGGCGGGGGGCAGCAGGATCTCGACCCGGGTGCCGGCCCCCGGGCGGCTGTGCAGGGTCAGCCGGCCGTCATGCAGGGCGCACAGCCCGGCGGCGAGCGGCAGGCCGAGCCCGGTGCCCTCGATGCCGCGGCTGCCGTCGGCGCGGCCGAACGGGGTCAGCGCCATCGCCATCTCGTCCTCGCTCATTCCCGGCCCGGAATCGGTCACCTCGATCCGGCAGCCCTGGTCGGGGGTGAGGCGGGCCGAGATCTCGATCCGGCAGTCGCGCCCGCCATATTTGACCGCGTTGGTGCCGAGATTGAGCAGCACCTGGAGCAGCCGGCGGCGGTCGGCCGACAGCCGCAAACCGGCCGGTTCGATCCGGCTGGAGACGGTGCTGCCGTGGGCGGCGGCCTGCTGGCCGATCATCGTCGTCGCCTCGCCGACCAGATCGGCCAGATCGACCGGGGCGAAATCGAGCCGCAGCCCGCCGGCCTCCATCGCCGCGCCGTCGAGCAGGTCGTTGACCAGCGCCAGCATCAGCTTGCCGGAGCGGTGGATGTCGGTCAGGTAGCCGCGCGCGCCGGCCCCGAGCGGGCCGTGCAGCCCGGCCAGCAGCGCCTCGGAAAAGCCGAGGATGACGTTGAGCGGCGAGCGCAGCTCGTGCGACAGCGAGGCGAGGAACACCCGGCGGCGGTCGATCATCCGCCGCAGTTCGGCGGTGCGGGCCTCGACCCGGCGCTCCAGCCCGTGGGCCTCGCCCGCCAGCCGGCGCAGCAGGCCGAGGATCAATGTCGCCCCGCCCAGCACCACCAGGGTGGCGCCGCCGAGGAAGGCGAGGACGAGGCGGACCCGTCCCCACCACGGCGCCAGCAGTTCCTCGTCGGTCATCGACACCGCCGCCGCCACCGGATAGGGCTCGGCCATGGTGAAGGCCACCACCCGCTCGCTGCCATCGACCGGCGATACCGTGGTCACGGTCAGTTGCCGGGCGCGGCCGGCATGGCGCTGGAACAGCGGATGGTCGCGCAGCGACAGGCCGAGCGTGCCCGGCCAGGGCGGCGAGCGCACCAGCAGGGCGCCGTCGAGATTGAACAGGGTGATCGCCCCGCCCTGGTGACGGCGGAACCCGTCATACATCCGCTCCAGCGCGGCGACATCGATCGCCGCCACCAGCAGCGCGACCGGATGGTTGGGGGTGTTCACCCGCCGCACCAGCGGAATCATCCAGCGCCCCTCGCCCGGGGTGCGGATCGGCGCGCCGACGCTGATCCGGTTGCCGGACGCCCGCGCGGTCAGCGCGGCGGGCAGCGGCAGCGCCTCGCCCTCGTTGCTCCCGGACAGGCGGATGGTGTGGCCCTGGTGGTCGATCGCCGCCACCAGCGACAGGCAGTCGGCGTCGCCGACCACCCCGACGAAGCGCAGGGCGACCTCCCACGCCGCGCCGGGCGGCTGGCCGGCGGCCAGCGCCGGTTCGAGATTGTCGAGGGCGAGATCGGCCACCGACAGCAGTCGGCGCAGATGTTCGGCGGTGAGCTGGCTGGTGCGGACCAGATGGTCGAGACCGTCCTGGCGGGTTTCCTGATAGTCGCGCCGCAGCCACAGCCCGGCCGCCAGCCAGGCCGCCACCACCACCGCCAGCGACAGGGCGGCAATCAAACGCCGTGCGGACCGATATCCCATGACCGCATCCACAATGAACCCCAACCCCAAATTCTTGTGGAGAAATCTAAATCCCGGGCCGGTCCGTGGGCAAGGGAAACACGCGCGGATCCGGCGATGCGGCGAAGACGGCGCGATAATCCCGCGCGCATGGGGTGATCACCCGGGGCTCCACCGCCCGTGGAGAAAATGAGATGTTCTCAGCCAGTCTTGCTATTTGAAAACGAAAACTTTGGTCTTCCCAAGAAGGACTGGTGTGGAGGGAAATGAGGGCGTGCGCGGGTTGCCCTTTTGCCGTGTATCCTCTCAGTCGTGGGAAAACCATCGCGCGGCGAGGACGGCGCCGGACTGGGCCGGCTTGTTGCCCCGGTCCCTGTCGTCGGGGCGGTTGTCGCCGGAGGGGCGGCGACGATTGTCGCCTCACCCGGGCTGACCTTGCCGTTCGGTGGGGACGCGCCCCACCCGTCGGGCCGGGGATGGCCCACCCGGCCTCGGTCCGGTCCCGCCGTTGGACCGGCCCTAATTGAGCTTGCGCTTGAGGAACAGCTTGATGTTGTCGTCGATGATCTGCTCGGCCCCCTGCACCAGCGCCTCGAACAGCCGGACCTCGTCGGTGTCGATGTCGAGGCCCCGGATCATCCGCACCGCTTCCCACAGCCGGGTGCGGGCGGATTCGAGCATGATCTCGCTTCCGGTCGATTCGCGTTCATTCTTCATCTCTCGGATCCCGTCTTCAGAAAATGCCGGCAACATTGGTTTTGGCGGATTGGGTGGCGGTGTCGATCGAACGCGACAGGCTCTGGGCCAGATCGTCGAGGCCGACGGCGATCGCCTCGCCGCGCAGGAAGATCAGCGCCTCCCCGATCGACAGCGCGACCTCGTCGCGGCGCCCGGTGTCGCGCCGGCTGTGGCTTTTCTTCTTCATGCGGCGATCCTTCCCTGGCCGGCGGTGAGGGACAGCGGGCTGATGATCGGCCCGGACAGACGCTTGCGGCGGCGGATTTCGTCGATCGAGGCCTGGCTGACATTGACCCGGATCGGCGCCGCCGGCGGACAGCCGCCGATCGCGCGGGGCCGGCCGAGGATCTCGACATCGACCCCCGAGGCGATCAGCGAGCGTTTGATCAGCGGATAGGTCAGCACCGCGACGAACCAGGAGACGCCCTGTTGCAGGCCGAAGGCGATTACCCCGCACAGCAATTCGCCCAGGTAGCGGTCGCGGGTTTCCGGGTCGAGCTCGTTGTCGACGCCGAAGCGGCTGCTTTCCCACACCGCCCAGTCGGCCGGCACCGGTCCGGTCTCGATCAGGTCGGGCCACAGATCCTTGATCATGTAGGGCAGCGGGGTGGGGATCAGCCGGTTGACGGCGCGGACCACCCCCTGCTCGTCCCGCCGCACCACATAGGTCGCGGCCGGGGTGTCGTACTGGTCGTATTCGAGGTCGCGATAGACGGGAACGGTGTAGTTCTGCCGCTCGATGAACAGTTTGCGGCGCAGGCGATGCTGGCTCGGCAGGGCATCGCCGAACAGGTGAGCATTTTCCCAGGTAAAGATATCGACCGACATGACCACTCCCCCAGTGCTGAACGCCGGGGAAGCAAGCCCGATTTTCGGGCGCGGGACATCCTAGCGACTCTGCTAGGGGAAGGCCCCGATGCCGGTCGGGCCGGGCGGTATCACAGCGCGATCAGGCCCCAGCGGATGCCGCGCACGATGGCGTTGATCCGGTTCTGGGCTCCCAGCTTGACGAAGGCGTTGGCGAGGTGGAAACGGACGGTGGCTTCGGAGATGTGCAGGATGGCGCCGATCTCCCAGGCGCTCTTGCCGTGGGCGGTCCATTGCAGGCATTCCCGTTCGCGCGCGGTCAGGTGGGGGATCGCCCCGCGCGCCGCCGCCCCCTTGCGCCACAGATCGTTGAACACCAGGAAGAACTGGGCCGAGATCAGCCGCAGATAGGGGTAGTGGCGGCGCAGCATCAGGCTGCCGGGGGTCAGGTCGCTGGCCATGCTGATGATGAAATTGTCGCCGTCGGGGCCGTGCAACGGGAAGCTGACGCCGTTGCCGAGGCCGGCCTCGCGCGCCTCGTGCATCATTTTCTTCTCGGCGGCGCCGATCTTGCGGGTGGCGAGGTCGTCCCAGATCACCGGCTCCCACTGCCGCTTGATGCGGGCGAACACCGGGTCGATCTCGATGTAGTTCTGCTCGAGATAATGGCTGGTCCAGGCGTCGGGATAGTGGTTGAGGATGATCGGCGTGGCGGATTCGATGTTGTAGCGGGTGCGGAACATCAGGTCGGTGCTGCCGCCGGCGAACAGGCAGCTGCCGAATCCGAACTCTCCGATCGTTTTCTTGAATTGCAGGAAAAGATCGTCGGGGCTGTCGAGGTCGTTGGTCCGTTCGATGAAGTCCGAAACGTCCACGCTGATCTCCCGTCTGCGGAATGAACGGCGTCGGCACGCATCCCGTCGCGCCCGGCGGGACCGGAAGCCCGGGCCGGGAGCGGATCACCGCCGCTTTCCCGGCCGGCGTGGGGTAAATTGTACCCGGCCCCGTCGGCGGAGCAACCGTAACGATGATTTTTCCATTTTAGCGGGGTTCGATGCCACGGATAAATCCTGTTGGGCGGCTATCGCCCCCGACATCGCCGCGATCGCGGATCGCCGGCGGCGGAAGAGCGGAGGGACCATCATGATCGGACTGAACCGGCGCGGCTTTCTGCTGGCCACCGGGGCCGGCCTCGTCGGCGGCGCCGGCCGGGCGCGGGCGGCGGGCGAGTCGATGCGGGCGGCCTGGGCCCGGATCGAGGCCGGCAGCGGCGGCCGGCTCGGGGTGGCGCGGCGCGATCTCGCCGACGGCACCAGCCTCGGCCACCGTGCCGACGAGCGCTTTCCGCTGTGCAGTCTGGCCAAGCTGCTGATCTGCGCCGCGATCCTGGCCCGGGTCGATCAGGGGCGGGAGGATCCGGCCCGGCGGATCCGCTTCGGGAGCGAGGCGCTGGTGGCTTATTCGCCGGTGACCGGGCCCCAGGCCGGCGGCGACGGTGTCACGCTCGACGCCCTGTGCGCGGCGGCGATGATCGACAGCGACAACACCGCCGCCAACCTGCTGGTGGCGGCGCTGGGCGGGCCGGCGGCGGTGACCGATTTCGCCCGCGGCCTCGGCGACGGGGTGACCCGGCTCGACCGCTGGGAACCGGACCTCAATCAGGCCGGGCGCGACGACCCGCGCGACACCACCAGCCCGGCGGCGCTGGCGGCCGATCTCGAACGGCTGGCGTTCGGTGCCGAGACCCTGTCCGCGTCCTCGCGCGCCCGGCTGCTCGATTGGATGCGGGCCTGTCGCACCGGCGGTGCCCGCATCCGCGCCGGCCTGCCCACCGGCTGGAGCGCCGGTGACAAGACCGGCAGCGGCGAGAACGGCACCAGCAACGACATCGCGGTGATCTTTCCGCCCGGCCGCGCCCCGATCATCCTGGCGGTGACCCTGACCGGCAGTCCGCTGCCGCCCGAGGGGCGCGACGCGGTCCTCGCGGCGGTGGCGGCGGCGGCCACCGCCTGATCCCCCCCTGCCAAAGTCAGGGCTTGGCGGGTCTTCGCCGCCGCTCCCATCTGGGGGAGAGGGCGCCGCGCGGCGGCGCGATGGTGCGGAGGAGACCCGGCATGATCCGTTTCGCTGCTTCCGTTTCCGGCCTCGGCCTGCTGGCCGGCCTGGCCCTGGCCCCGCTGCTGGTGCCGCCCCCGGCCTGGGCGGCGGCCGAGATCGTGATCCCGATCCGTGGGGTCAGCCCCGAGGGCGTCGGCGCCCCGCTCGGCACCCTGACCGCCAGCGACGGCCCGGACGGGCTGGTGCTGGTCCCGGCGCTGCGCGGCCTGCCGCCCGGGCCGCACGGCCTGCACCTGCACCAGTTCCCGAGCTGCGCGCCGGCGGTCAAGGACGGGCACAGCGGTGCCGCCCTGGCCGCCGGGGGCCATTTCGACCCCGACGCCAGCGGGGCCCATCGCGGCCCGGAGCAACCGGGCCATCGTGGCGACCTGCCCCGGCTGGAGGTGGCGGCCGATGGCACCGCCACCGCGCCACTGCGGGCGCCGCGCCTGCATCTGGCCGACCTGCCCGGCCATGCCGTGGTGATCCACCAGGGCGGCGATACCTACGCCGACGCCCCTCAGCCGCTCGGCGGCGGCGGCGCCCGCATCGCCTGCGGGGTGGTGCCGTAAGCCACTCCTCGCGCGACCGCTGCCCGCGCCCAAGCTGACCGGCCTTTCCGTGCCCGACCATCGAAGGGTTCCAAGGGCCTTGCGGCCCTTGGCGGGCGTGGGCGGAGCCCACATCACAAAGAAGAGATGGCCACCCCCGCTCCGGCCCCGAGGGCGCGGTCGAGCGGCGAGGGCGCCGGCAGCGGCCCCAGCACTTCGTCGCCATACCCGGCCAGGGTGACGGGGAACGGTGCGGCGGCGAGGTCGCCGACCAGCACGCTGCCGACCGGGCAGCAGCGCCGCAGCGCGGCGAGATCGCCGAGCGACAGCAGCGGCAGTTCCAGCCAGCCCTCGGCCCAGGCGAGGGTGATGGCGAAGCCCAGCCCGCGCCGGGTGACGCTGGCCAGCGGCCGCCCGGCCTCACTCGCGGCGGCGAGACGCTCGCGCAGGGCCGCCCCGGGGCTGTCGGCGCCGCTGAGGGTGAGCAGGGCGCCGTCGGGATGGGCGCGGGCGGCGAGCAGGAAGGCGGCGAAGCGGCGCCAGCCCAGGCCGGGATCGGCCAGGATGTGGTCGCGCACCGCGCCGGGGTAATCGGGATAGCGTTCGCTCAGGATCGCCAGATTGCGTTCGATCTGGCGCCGTTTGAGCTCGGACGGGAACGAGGCGCCGTGCTGGTGGTAGACGAACAGGTTGGGCACCAGCACGTTGCGCAGGCCGAGGGCGGCGGCCCTGCGGCACCAGTCGTTTTCCTCGCCATAGCCGGCGCCGAAGGTGCCGCGCTCGAAAAAGCCGATCCGGGCCAAGGCGTGGCGGCTCATCGCCATGCAGAACCCGACCCCGGTCGGCAGGTCGATCAGCATTCCCTCGGCGTCGAGCCCGGCGAAGACGGCGTCGATCGCCGCGGCGTCGAGGCCAAGATAAAGCGGATTGTCGCCCGGCATGGCGGGGAAGCCGCAGATCTGGGCGGCATTGGCGTAAGGGGTGGCCGAGGCGAGGGCGGGATCGCGGTCGAGCGGCCCGACCAGCCGTTCCAGCCAGCCGGGCGGCAGCACGGTGTCGCTGTTGGCCAGCACCACATGCTCGCCGCGCCAGGATTCGAATCCGCGCGACACCGCCTCGACGAAGCCGCCATTGCGTTCCAGCGTCATCACCTCGACCCGGTCGTCGCGGGCGCGGGCCTTGGCCAGCAGCGCGGTCACCGCCGGATCCGCGCCGCCATCGTCGATCAGCACCAGCCGGAACGGCGAGGTGGTGTGGGCGAACAGCGAGTCGAGGAACGGCGCCAGCAGGTCGGCGCGGCGGTAGATCGCCACCAGGATCAGCACCGGCCGCGACAGGGACGGCGCGGCGGGCCGGTCGGGGCGGTAGCGGGCGAGGAGGTGGCCGAGCGACGGGGTCAGCCCCCGGGGCGCCAGCCGGGTCAGCGGCGGGCCGCTCCCGCCGTCGAGCCGCTCGCAGACGATTTCGCCCCGCCGCTCGGCGAGTCGCAGCAGCGGCCGCGACCAGCGCCGGCCCGAGGCCAGAAGCGCCGACAGGCGGTAGACCCGCCCCGGCACCGCCGGCACCCCGGCGATGCGGAAGCCGCAGGCGGGATCGCCGCCCCGGGCGGTGGCGACGTCGGGGCGGGGCTGGCCGTATTCGCCCGGGATCCAGGCATCGGGCCGGTCGTCCCAGGCGAGGCCGAGGCGGAGGATCGGGTCGGCGGGGGAAACCGCCCAGCCAACCAGGGTCAGCCAGTCGCCCAGACCGAGGATGTCGAGATGAAAGCGGCAGGCCAAGCGGGTCTCCGGATCAGACGGGGGCCGGCAGGGGGGACAGGGCGTAATAATCGCCGAGCAGCGAGGGATAGTCCCGCCCGATCCGCAGGTGGGATTCGGGCAGCGGCTGCGACAGGCCCGACCGCAGCAGCAGGCGGTTGATCGCCTCGGGCGGGGCGTCCGGCGCGATCACCGCCCCCCAGCCGAGGGCGCGCACCCGCCGGGCCGGGGCGCCGAGATCGGTCACCACCGGGAACAGCCCCGCCTCCAGCGCCTCGGACAGGGTGTAGCAATAGGTTTCCGGCCAGATCGACAGGAAGGCGGCGACCTGACAGCGGATCCGCCGCAGCAGCCCGGCCAGTTCCTCCTGGCGGTAGGCGCCGTGCACCGTCAGGTTGGGCAGGGCGCGGGCGCGGCCGGCCTCGGACAGGGTGCCGATCACCTCGAACGCCAGCGGCAGCCGGTCCCGCTCGGCCGCCTCGGCGCAGGCCAGCAGCAGGTCGCGGCCCTTGTCGCGGCTGATCCCGCCGATCACCGCGACGCGGATCCGCTCGCCCTCGACCGGCAGGTGGGGAACGATCCGGCGCGGCGGCTCGGGGTGGGGGCGCACGGTGGCGGCCGGCAGCCCGGGGGCGAGGGCGGCGACCCGGGCGGCGACGTCGGGATCGGGCACGAACAGGCGCCGCGCCCCGGCCAGCACCGCCAGCCGCTCCGCCCGCCACGCCGGCAGCGCGGCGGGGTCGAGCGGGATCGCCGCGTGCGGCCCGGCGGCGGCGAGGCAGGCGGCGCAATCGGCCTCCCCCGTCTCGGCGCGGCGGCAATAGCGCCCGTCCGCGCCGACCATCGTCACCCGGGGGCAGAACCAGGCGTAATCATGCAGGGTGACGTCCCACTCAAGGCCGAGCGCCGCCGGCAGGGTCAGCAGTTCGGGCGGGAAGCCGATGAAATGGTGCAGGTGGAGATGGTCGAGCCGCAGCGCGCCCAGATCGGCGACCAGCGCCGCCCATTCGCCCGGCTCGGCGGCGTGGTAGAGCCGGGGGGGGCCGTCGAGCCCCTCGCTCAGCGCCATCCGCTCGCTCCGCTCGGCGCGCAGCAGCCAGGGCTCGGCCCCTTCCGCCGCCAGCAGCGCCGCCATGTCGCGGCAATGGCGCTCGGTGCCGCCGCCCAGCCCGTGCAGGATCAGCAGCAGGCGCGGCCCCCGCGCGGCGGGCGGGGCCAGCGGCGGGCGCGGCGGGCGGGTCGGCCGTCCCTCGGCCCGGCCGACCCGCAGGTAATGGGCCAGCGCCCCGGCGCGGTCGGTTTCCCCCCGGTTGGCCTCGGCATAGAACCTGGTGTCGAACAGCGGATGGGGATCGCGCCCCTCGGCCGCGCCGTGGCGCAGGTAATGCAGCAGCGGATTGACCCCGGCGGCGCGGACGTCGGGATGACGGTCGAGATACCACGCGGTGTCGAACATCGGGTTGGGATCGCGCCCCTCGCGCCAGCCATGGCGCAGATAATGGCGCCAGGGGTCGGTGCCGGCGCCGCCGACGTCGGGATTGTGGGCGAGGTACCAGTCGGCGGCGAAGGTCGCGGGCGGGCGCAGGGCGTCGCCGAAGGTCGCCACCGCGTCGAGGAAGGCGTCGAGGCGGAGCAGCAGGTTGGCCTCCGGGCCGAGGGTGCGGCGGATCGGGGCGAGGTCGATTCCGGGAGCGCAGGCCCGGCCCTCCGCCCAGCCCCGGGTGAGGAAGTGCCAGACCGGGTCGATCCGGCCCCGGGCGACGTCGGGATAGTGTCGCAGATAGAAGGCGCGGTCGAAGCAGCCCGAGGCGGCGAGGCGGTCGCGGCAGGCGCGCAGATGGTGCAGCAGCGGATTGATTCCGGCCGGCAGGCGGTGGGCCGCGGCATGGGCGGCGCAGGCGAAGGCGGGGGAGGGGTCGCGTCCCTCCGCCCCGCCCCGGCGCAGGAAATGGTCGAGCGGGTCGCCCTCGACGTCGGGATTGGCGGCGAGATAGGCGGCGGGGTCGAACAGGCCGCTGTCGATCACCATCCGCGCGTCGCGCGCGGCCCCGCCTTGCCGGCCGAGCCGCCGCGCCAGCCGGCCGGCCAGCGGCAGCAGCCGGCCGGCTCGTTGCAGCAGGCGGGCGAGCCGCCAACCGGTCGAGGCCAGCATCGCCTGCCGGTCCGCCAGCAGGGCGGCGAAGCGGCGGTCGAGCGCCGCGTGGCTGGCGGCGAGGGTGGCGTGGGCGGCGGTGGCGGTGGCGAGGTCGGCCCGCAGCCGGGTCAGCAGCGCGTGGTCCTCGGCATGGCGCGCGCGGCTTGCCGCGAGGTCGCCGGCCTGCTGGTCCAGCCGGTCGAGCAGGGCGGCCCGCTCGTCCTCGGCGGCGGCCCGCGCCGCCTCCAGCCCGGCCTGGGCGGCGGCGAGGCGGTCGCGTTCGGCGGCCAGCGCCGCGATCCGCTGCCCGGCCTCGTGCCGCTCGACCGACAGCAGGGCCTCGAACCGCGCGGCGAGGCTGCGATCGGCCTGCGGCGTCCAGTCGAGCGGGCCGAGCGGCTCGCCGCCGGCGCCGAACGCGATCATCCGGGCGTTGCAGCTCGAGAGCTCGCCCGCCTTTGCCGCCGACAGGAACAGGGTGAAGCCGGGCCGGCGGTCGAAGCGGTCGCTTTCGTCCTCGCCGGCCAGGACGATGTCGGCGCGCTCGCGATCGACCGGGGCCACCGCCACCGCCGCGCCGTTGATCAGCAGCGCCACCGCCGAGGCGGCGCGGCCGAGGCGGCGGTCGATCGCCCAGCCACCGATCTCGATTGTGCCGCCGGGATGCAGGCGGATGGTGTCGATGAAGCCGCCGGCGCGGTTGATCTCCTGGCCTTCCACCAGCCGCGCCGCCAGCTGGGCCGACAGGTCGGTCAGCGCGGCCATCTGCTGGCCCAGCCGGCGTTCGAGCGCGCCGGGGTCGGCGGTCTCGGTGAACAGGCCATAGGCCTGATCGAGGAAGCGGCCGGCCTGATCCATCGCCTCGGTGTCGAGCGGCGCGCCGCGCGCGGCGTCGCGGGCGGCGCGATAGGCCGCCGCCGCCGGCTCCGGCAGGGACTCGACGCCGTCGCCGCCCTGGTGGTGACGGTGGCGGGGCTGGATCACGGCGGCGATCGAGTCGAGCCGCCGCGCCGCCGGCTCGCCCGGCAGGCCGAGGAAGCGGTGCAGCCGCCGCGCCCCCTGGCGGGGATCATCGACGAAATCGGCATAATCGACCAGCAGGCGGGGCAGGCCCCGGCTGTAGCGTTCGGCCAGCACCAGATGGCTGAGCCACAGCCGCAGCGCGCGGGCGCGGGCGAAGTGGTTGCGTTCGGCCAGCGAGGCGGCGATGTCGAACGGATGGCGCACCGGCAGCACCACCACCGGGGCGATGCCGAGCTGGTCGAGCAGATCGAGCCACAGCGGCGCCAGCCGGCACATCCGCGGATCCTTGATCGCGAACAGCGGCGCGCGGGCCAGATCGCGGGCCAGGACCCGCTCCAGCCGCTCGCGGCACAGCCGCGCCGGGGGACCCTGGAACAGCGCCGGCGGCAGCGGAGTCGGATCGTCCCAGTCCGAGCCGGCGGCGGCGAGGAAGTCCTGGTGGGCGGCGACGATGTCGGCGGATTCCCAGAACCCGGTCGGGTTCTCGCGCGGGTTGGCCGGGATCAGGTTGTCGGGCACCGCCAGCCCGAGCAGGTGCAGCGCCTGGGTCACCGCCGAGGTGCCGCTGCGATGCATGCCGAGAACCAGCACCGCCCGGCGCAGGGCGGTGGAAGACAGCGGGGACAGAGAGGTCATGATCGGCGACGCGGACACTTCCCAGGCGGGAGGGGCGGGGGAAACACACCCAATCGAGATTATCCCATCCGTCGCCTTCTCGGCAAACGGACTTGCCCTTATCCCCTGGGTTGAGAAAAAGAAAGACGCGGGCTCTGCCCGCACCCGCCAAGGGCCGCAGGCCCTTGGATCCCCTCGATGGTCGGGCGCGCAGGATCGGGAACGGGGTCCAGGGGCCTGCGGCCCCTGGCGGGCGTGGGCGGAGCCCACATCACAGCAGGCCGGGCCGACCCTGGCGCCAGCGGGCGAATTCGGTGCGCAGCAGGGCGATGTGTTCCTGCTCCTCGGCGGCCAGTTCGCGATAGAGCTGGCGCTCGGCCGGATCGGCGCCGTCGCGCTCGGCGTTCTTGGCGAAGAAGGTGGCGGTGCGCTCCTCGAAGGCGATGGCGTGGCGGAACAGGGCGGCGGGATCCTCGGCCGAGATGTCGGGGGCCAGGGTCGGCGCGGTGCCGGCATCGAGATCGACCTCGACGTGATAGCGCCGGGTCAGCAGGGCGATATGCTCGTTTTCCATCGCGGCGAGGCGGCCGAACAGCTCGATCAGCACCGGATCGTTGGCCAGGGCGCTGGCGCCGAGATAAAAGGCGTGGCCGCTCAGCTCGATCTCGAACGCGGTGCGGATCGCCTCGTGGGCGGCGTCGGGGGCGGCGCTGGACTCGATCCGCTCCAGTTTGCCGCCGCACAGCGGGCAGGCGCCATGGGGAAAGGCGAAGCCCTCGCTGACCTTGGCGCAGGCGGTGCAGCGCCAGCGCAGCACGTCGCCGGCGCAGCAGATGTAGGCCTCGCCCTCGTCTTCGAGCGGGCGGTGGCATTTCGGGCACAGCATCGGCGGGTCTCCCTCAGTGCGGGGCGGGGGCGGCGGCGTCCGCGACCGGCACGGCAGGCGGCCAGTCGCGCTTGCCGCCGTCGAGCCAGGCCAGGATCGCGCGGGCGGCGCGGCGGCCGGCGCCCATCGCCAGGATCACGGTGGCGCCGCCGGTGACGATGTCGCCGCCGGCGAACAGGCCGGGCAGGTTGGTGGCCTGGGTGGATTCGTCGGCGAGGATGTGGCCGCGCCGGCTCAGCGCCAGGCCGGGGGTCGATTTCGGCACGATCGGGTTGGCGTTGGTGCCGAGGGCGTAGATCACCGTGTCGCAGGCCAGTTCGGTGATCTCGTCGGTCGGCAGCGGGGTCGAGCGTCCCTTGTCGTCGGGTTCGCCCAGCACCATCGTCTGCACCCGCATCCCCCGCACATTGCCGTGCTCGTCGAGCAGGATCTCGACCGGATTGTGCAGGAACAGGAACTCGATCCCCTCTTCCTTGGCGTGGCGCAGTTCCTCGATCCGGGCCGGGGCCTCGGCCTCGCTGCGGCGGTAGACGCAGCGCACCCGGCCGGCGCCGAGGCGGCGCGCGACCCGCAGGCAGTCCATCGCGGTGTTGCCGGCGCCGATCACCACCACGCTGGCCCCGGCGCCGACCGGGGTGTCGGCATAGGGGAAGGCGTTGCCCCCCATCAGATTGACCCGGGTCAGGAACTCGTTGGCGGAATAGACCTGACCGGCCGCCTCGCCCGGGATCCCCATGAAGCTGGGGGCGCCGGCCCCGGCGGCGATGAACACCGCGTCGGCGCCCTGCTCCTCCAGCAATTGCGGCACGGTGTAGGTCTTGCCGATCACCACGTCGGTCTCGAACCGCACTCCCATGTCGCGCAGGCGCTGGATCTCGCGCTCGATGATCGGGCGGGGCAGGCGGAACGACGGGATGCCGTATTGCAGCACCCCGCCCAGCACATGCAGCGCCTCGTAGACGGTGACCTCGCAGCCGGCGCGGATCAGGTCGGCGGCGGCGGCCAGCCCGCCCGGGCCGGAGCCGACGATCGCCACCCGGCCGCGTCCGCCGGCCTGGGCCGGCAGCGGCGCCGGCGGGGCGAAATCACCGACGAAGCGTTCCAGCCGGCCGATCGCCACCGCGTCGAGCTTCTTGCCGCGCACCAGGATGCATTGCGCCTCGCACTGATGCTCCTGCGGGCAGACCCGGCCGCAGATCGAGGGGAAGATGCTCGATTCGGCGATCGCCGCCCGCGCCCCGGCAAGGTCGCGCACCAGCAGATGGCGGATGAAGCGGGGGATGTCGATCCCCACCGGACAGCCGGCGATGCAGGTCGGCTTGACGCATTGCAGGCAGCGTTCGGCCTCGGCCAGCGCCTCGGCGATGCCGTAGCCGAGATTGACTTCAAGGAAATTGGCGGCGCGCTCGGCCGGGTCGCGCTCGGGCATCGGCGTCGCGCGCGGGGCGATCTCGGCCATCTTCTTGTAGGTGCGCTTGCCCTCGACGAACAGCTTCTGGTCAAGCTGGCAGACATGGTCGAAGGCGGCGTTGGCCTCGGACTCCTCGCGGCGGAAGCGGCCCTGGCGGGTGATCAGTTCGGTGAAATCGACCTGATGGCCATCGAAATCCGGCCCCTCGACGCAGGCGAAGCGGACCTCGCCGCCGACGGTGACCCGGCACGAGCCGCACATCCCGGTGCCATCGACCATGATGGTGTTGAGCGACACCATCGTCTTGATCCCATGCTTGCGGGTGGTCTCGGCGCAGGCCCGCATCATCACCAGCGGCCCGATCGCCACCACCAGATCGGGCGGGTCGGTGGCGATCAGCTCCTCCAGCGCGGCGGTGACCAGCCCGGGCCGGCCATAGCTGCCATCGTCGGTGCAGATCTCGAGGCGGTCGCATTCGGCGGCGAAGCGGTCCTCCCAGAACACCAGATCCTTGCTGCGGAAGCCCATGATCCCGGTGGTGCGGTTGCCCGCCGCCTTGAAGGCGCGCAATTGCGGATAGACCGGGGCCACCCCCAGCCCGCCGCCGATCAGGGCGACATGGCCGACCCGCTCGACATGCTGGGCGAGGCCGAGCGGCCCGACGAAATCGGCGAAGCTGTCGCCTGCGCGGTAATGGTCGCGCATCTCGCGGGTGGTCTTGCCCAGTGCCTGGACCACCACCGTCACCGTGCCGGCGTCGCGGTCGTAATCGGCCACCGTCAGCGGTACCCGTTCGCTGCCGTCATGCAGCCGGACCATCACGAACTGGCCGGGCTGGGCGGCGCGGGCCACCGCCGGGGCCTCGACCTCCCACAGGAAGGTGACGTCGGAAAAACGCTGGTGCCGAACGATCCTGACCATGCCGGAACCCCCCCGGGCCGTCGCAGGGATGAAGGCGCGCCGTCGGGATCGGGATCCCGTGGGCCTTCCCCAGGCAGGGTAGCCGAACTCGGCGGGAAGGCAAAACGGCAAAACCGTGTCGCCGCCCCGGCCGGCGGCGCGGAATCAGTCCGGCTCGGCGCGCGGACAGGCGGCGTCGAGCAGCAGGCGGGCGATGTCGGTCGGCTTGACCTTGATCACGTCGGGCTCGGCCCCGGTTTCGAGGGCGAGGCGGACCCGCATCACGTTCTCGATCGCCGCCGGGTTGACCTTGACGATTCCGCGCTCCCCCCGCAGCCGGGGATAATAGGCCGGATCGACCAGCTTCTCCCGCGTGGCCAGCCGGGTCAGCAGTTCGTCCTCGTCGGCCGGATCGGCCGCCCGGCTGGCGACCACGCTCCAGTCGCTCGCCCCGGCCAGCCCGGCGGCCAGCGCCTCGGCCGGGCTGCCCTCGGCGACATAGCCGACCTTGTAGAGATTCTTGCCCAGGCCGACATCCGAGCCCCAGGCCTGGAGCGTCTTGCTTCTGGCGACGTAAGCAATCCCCATTCCCCATCCCCTCATGCCGGGCCGGCCGTCCGGCCCCTGTCGCGGCCAGACTAGAGCCGTTTCCCGGCAAAGGGAACCCGGGGGGCTCGGCCCCATTGCGGAAGCCCGCCCCGGCGAAAATGCCCCCTGGGCGAGGTTTTCGCGCTCAGGCATGATGCGGCGGGGTACCGCCGCGCTGGCACGGCGGCGCCCGGGGCAGAAAAGGCGGTCGCGTGGCGCAGGAGAACGCGGAAACGGCGCCGCGCCCGGCCCGGCGCTGGCGGTTCGGCATCCGGGCCAAGCTGGTGGTGGCGGTCGGCGCGGTGGCGGCGATGATGCTGGTCGCGGCCGGCCTGACCTGGGTCGGCTACAGCGACATCGAACGGCTGCTGGCCGGGATGACCCGCACCAACCTGCCGAGCGTCACCCATGCCCTCAAGCTGTCCGAGGCGACGGCGCGGCTGGCCGCCGCCGCCCCGGCGCTCGATTCCTCGTCCAGCCAGTTCCAGCGCCAGAACAATTTTGTCGCTCTCCAGCAGCAGATCGGCCATCTGCTCGACCTGATCGACGGGCTGGCCGGGGCGGCGACCGACCGGGGCCGGGTCGAGGAACTGCGCTCGTTGGTCGCGACCTTCGCCGACAATCTGATCGACCGCAACATCCAGGTCGATCGCCGGCTGCAACTGGCCGAGCGCGCCCGCGCCCAGGCGGCGGCGGTGATCCAGCTCGATCACGACCTGCGCGGCGCGTTCGACCGCCCGGGCGGGCCGCCGGCGCCGGCGGTGATGCTGGCCGCCACCCTGCTGCGCGAGGCGGCCGGCGCCGCCGACCTCGACAAGCTGGCCGAACTGCGCGCCGCCTATGCCGCCGAGGCGCGGCGGCTGGTGCTGCTGTCGGAACGCGCCGCCGGGCCGGATGGCGGGCTGGCGCGGCGGGTGATCGCGCTCGGCAGCGGCGCCGGCAACGTGTTCGAACTGCGCATGCTCCAGATGCAGACCGACGCCCGTCTCGCCGCCGCCGCCGAGGAGGGGCGCGATCTGGTGGCGCGCACCGCGGCGACGGTCGGGCGGCTGGTGTCGGCGGCCGAGGCGGTCGCCGCCGACGACGAGCGCCGGGCCGAGGCGGCGGTGGCCAATGGCCGCCGCACCCTGCTGGTGGTCGGGGTGCTGACCCTGTTCGGGCCGCTGCTGTTCGTCTGGTTCTATCTCGGCCGCAATCTGGTCGGGCGGCTGTCGGGGCTGGCCGAGGCGATGCACCGCATCGTCGAGGGCGATTTCCACGCCCTGATCCCGCGCGGCGGCAAGGACGAGATCGCCGACATGGCGGCCGAACTGGGGGTGTTCCGCGACGCGATGGCCCGGCTGCGCGAATCGAGCCAGGCCCTGGTCGAGAGCGAGACCCGGCTGCGCCGCATCCTCGACACCTCGCCGCTGGCGCTGGCGATCTGGCGGGTGCGCGACAGCCGGCTGGTCCAGGTCAATCCGCGCTGGACCGAGCTGTACCGCGTGCCCGACGAGCAGGCGATCGGGCTCGATGTCGGCGCCTTCTACACCGATCCGGCCGACCGGCTGCGGCTGGTCGAGCTGGTGTTGAAGACCGGCTACGTCACCGCGTTCGAATGCCGGCTGCGCCGCAGCGACGGCCATCAGTTCTGGGCGATCCTGTCGGCGGCGCGGATCGAGATGGACGGCGAGGCGGCGGCGATCGTCTCCTCGATCGACATCACCCGCCACAAGCAGGAGGAAGCGGCGCTGGCCGAGGCCAAGCGGATGGCCGAGGAGGCCAATCAGGCCAAGTCGCTGTTCCTCGCCACCATGAGCCACGAGATCCGCACCCCGATGAACGGGGTGCTGACGATGGCCCATCTGCTCCAGGACATGCCGCTGCCGTCCGAGCCGCGCGAGATGGCCCGGGTGATCAGCGATTCCGCCGCCGCTTTGCTGACCATCCTCGACGACGTGCTCGATTTCTCGAAGATCGAGGCCGGGCGGCTGCCGCTCGAACTGACCGACCTCGCCCCGCTCGACCTGATCGAGGACGTCGCCGAGCTGCTCGCCCCGCGCGCCCGCGAAAAGGGGATCGGCCTGATCACCTATGTCGATCCGGCCCTGCCGGCGCGCGGGCGGGGCGACCCGCTGCGGCTCAGGCAGATCATCACCAACCTCGCCGGCAACGCGATCAAATTCACCGAATCCGGCTATGTCCGCATCGCCGCCACCACCGGGGATCCCCGGGTGCGGCCGCTGCGCCTGACCGTCGCGGTCAGCGACACCGGCATCGGCCTCGATGCCGAGCAGCAGGCCCGGCTGTTCGAGCCGTTCATGCAGGCCGACGCCTCGATCTCGCGCCGCTATGGCGGCACCGGGCTCGGCCTGTCGATCTGCCGCCGGCTGGTCGAGATGATGCGCGGCGAGATCGGGGTGGAAAGCCAGCCCGGCCGGGGCGCCACCTTCCATTTCACCGTGCCGCTGCCGGTCGAGGAGCCGACCCCCGAGCCCGGCCCCGATCTGTCCGGGGTGGCGGTGCTGGTGCTGGCCGAGGGCCCGGTCGCCGCCGAGGGCCTGCGGCTCTATCTCGGCGCGCTGGGGGCCCAGGTGGCGGTGGTGGTGTCGGACGAGGGGGCGCTGGCGGCGGTGCGGGCGGCGGCGCTGGCCGGCTGGAGCTACGAGGTGCTGCTGCTCGACGGCGGCGAGGATCCGCGCCAGCGTTTCGGGCTGGCCCAGGAACTGATGCGGCGGGCCGAGGGCGCCGGCGGCACCCGGGTGGTGGTGATGACCTCCTCGGCCGGGCTGGCGCTGGCCGCCGCCGAGGCCGAGGCGGCCGGGCTGTTCGCCCTGCTGCCCAAGCCGGTGCGCCGCCGCGTCCTGTGGCGCACCGTCGCCGCCGCCGCCGGCCGGGTCGAGCTGGAAGACGACCCGCTCGCCCCCGGCGCGGCCGAGCCGGCGCTGGCGGTGTGGTCGCCGCCCTTGGCGGCCGAGGCCGAGGCGGCCGGCGCCCTGGTGCTGGTGGCCGAGGACAATCCGACCAACCGGGTGGTGATCCGCCACCTGATGGAACGGCTCGGCTATGCGATCGAACTGGTCGGCAACGGCGCCGAGGCGTGGGAGCGGCTTCAGGCCGGCCGCTACGGCCTGCTGCTGACCGACTGCCACATGCCGGAGATGGACGGCTACGACCTGACCCAGCGGATCCGCGCCGCCGAGGCCGACGGTGCGGCGGACGGGGAGGGCGGCGACGGGACGGCGCTGCCGATCATCGCCCTGACCGCCGACGCCCTGTCCGGCACCGCCCGCCGCTGCCGCGAATGCGGGATGGACGATTTCATCGCCAAGCCGATCGACATCGCCCGGCTCGATGCCGCGCTGCGGCGCTGGCTGCCGGCGGCGACCCCGCTGCGCCGCCGCCGCCCTCCCGCGTCGCCGATCTCGCCGCTGACCCTGGCGGCGGTCGATCCGGTGCCGCAGGTGCTCGATCCCGCGCCGATGCTGGCTTTGTTCGGCGGGATCGGGGCCGAGGCGCGCGAGATGCTCGAGCTGTTCCTCGATTCGACCCGGCCGCTGCTGTCGGAGCTGGAAAACGCGCTGGGGGCGGGGGAGGCCCTGGCGGCGCGCGAGGCGGCCCATTCGGCCAAGGGCGCCGCCTACAGCGCCGGGGCGATGCGGCTGGGCCGGCTGTGCGCGGCGATCGAGATCGCCAGCGCCGAGGAGGATCCGGCGGTGGCCGCGATCCTGCCGGCGGTGCGGATCGCCTTCGCCGAGGTCGAGCGCGCCGTCGCCGCGATCGGCGCGGCGGAACGCTGAGCTACCCCCCGGAAACGACGAAGGCCGCGCTCCCGGCAGGGAGACGCGGCCGCGGGCTCGCCGTGACGGCGGGCGCGTTCAGCCCTGGCGGGCCTTGTAGCGCGGGTTGGTCTTGTTGATGATGTAGACGCGGCCCTTGCGACGAACGATGCGGCAGTTCTTGTCGCGCAGCTTGGCCGACTTCAGCGAGTTGCGGATCTTCATGAGTGCTCTTCCTGGAAAAACGACATGGTCGCCCGTAACGGCGTCACCGGGGGTGCGCGACCGGAGGGTCGGGACAATACGGAAAGCCCCCAGGCCTGTCAACCTCCGCCATGCTTCTGCCTGGGGCGCCCCGCTTTTTCGGGGCCTCCCGGATCGTGTCCGCCCCCTGCGGGGCTGCCGCTCTTTGATTCCGTCATGCGCGGACTTGATCCGCGCATCCCCGGGAGCCGCCTGGCGCCTTGCCCCGCGCTGACACGGGGAGGACCGGCCTCTGCCGACCCCCGAGTTCCTTTTTCTTCCGGCTCCGTCACAGAAAAACCCGATAGGGGGGCTATGGGTCGAGCCGCCGTCGGCAGGGTCGGTCCCTCCCGGCGCGGCAGGAAAGGAGACTGGATGAAGGAGTGCGGCATGAGGATTCGTGTTCTCGTCCCGGGAGTGCTGGCGGCGCTGCTGCTCGCCGGCTGCGGGGTTTCGACCCAGAACCGTTATTCCTACCAGGATGTCGGCAAGCTCACGCCGGTCGAGTTCGGCACGGTGCTGGCCAAACGCGAGATTCGGATTCAGGGCGAAAATACCGGAATCGGGGCGTTGCTGGGGGGCGGCACCCAATCGATGGTGGGGGCGCAGTTCGGCGATGGCGCGACCAGCGTCGCCTCCTCGCTCAGCGGCGCGGTGACCGGGATCGCCAGCGGGTCGATTACCGAACAGATTCTCGCCAATCGCGACGGGCTCGAATATCTGATTACCCTGTCGAGCGGCAAGACGGTGACGATCGTCCAGAACATCGACGATGACGACCGCCCGATCGAGGTCGGCGACCGGGTGATGGTCCAGACCAGCGGTCATTATCAACGGGTGCTGCCCGCCAAGGACCTGCCCGAGACGGTGGTCAAGCCGAAGGGGATCGAGGTCGGCGAGGCGCCCGCTCCCGCCGCGCCGCCCCCCGCCGTGCCGCAACCCGCCGCCTCACACCCCGCCGCGCCGCCTCCCGCCGGGGAGACGGCCTCCTGAGGGCGGGCCGGACTCCATTACAGCGGCTTGAGGCCGAGCCGGTCGAACAGGCCGAGCGCCTGACCGACCGGGGCGTTGGGGGCGGTCAGCAGCTTGCGGCCGCAGAACACCGAATTGGCCCCGGCGAAGAAACAGAGGGTCTGCATCTCGTCGTTCATCCCCTCGCGCCCGGCCGACAGGCGGACGAACGAGCGCGGCATCAGGATGCGGGCGACGGCGATGACGCGGATGAAGTCGAACGGGTCGGGCCGCTCGACCTTGGCCTCGGCCAGCGGGGTGCCCTCGATCGGTACCAGCAGGTTGATCGGCACGCTGTCGGGATGCTTGGGCAGGTTGGCCAGGGTCAGCAGCATGCCGGCGCGGTCGGTCGGGGTCTCGCCCAGCCCGACGATGCCGCCGGTGCAGACATGCAGCCCTTCCTCCTGGACGTTCTGGATCGTCTCCAGCCGGTCCTCGAAGCTGCGGGTGGTGACGATGTTGGGGTAATGCTCGGGGCTGGTGTCGATGTTGTGGTTGTAATAATCGAGCCCGGCCGCCTTCAGCTGGCGGGCCTGTTCGCGGGTCAGGGCGCCGAAGCTGGCGCAGGTTTCCATCCCCAGCGCCTTGACCCCCTCGATCATCGCCATCGCGACCTGGAAATCGTCGCCGTGCGGGCCGCGCCACGCCGCGCCCATGCAGAAGCGCGAGGCGCCTTCCGCCTTGGCCTTGGCCGCCGCCGCCACCACTTCCTCGACCGCCAGCAGCTTCTCGCGCTCCAGGCCGGTGTGGTGATGGGCGCTCTGGGCGCAATAGGTGCAGTCCTCGGGGCAGGCGCCGGTCTTGATCGACAGCAGGCTGCTGATCTGGATCCGGTTGGGATCGAAATGGGCGCGGTGGACGGTCTGGGCCTGGAACAGCAGGTCGATGAAGGGCTGCGCGAACAGCGCCTCGACCTCGTCCTTGCTCCAGTCGTGGCGCAGTCCGTCATCGGCCGCGCCGATGGTGCCGCCCGCCGTGCTGATCTTTGCCGTGTCGATGGTCACGTCGCTCCCCTGTGCCTTTCTGTCTGACGGGGGCGGAGAGTAGAGCGGCGCATGCGGGCTTTGCAACAGGCGCGAAAACGATCTATGACCAAGCCCTGATGCACGGTCTGGACGCCCTCGCCGCCGCCGCCCTGGACAGGCTCGCCGCCGCCGGACGGAAGCGCTCCCTCACTCCGGTCGAACGCCTGCCCGGCGGCCGGGTGCGCCGCCATGGCCGCGAACTGGTCGATTTCTCCTCCAACGACTATCTCGGCCTGTCCCACCATCCCGCTTTGATCGAGCGAGCCCGCGCCTGGGCGGCCGAATACGGCACCGGGGCCGGCGCCTCGCGGCTGGTCAGCGGCCATCTCGCCGCCTATCAGGCGGTCGAGGCGCGGATCGCCCGGGCCAAGGGCAGCGAGGCGGCGCTGGTGCTGGTCAGCGGCTGGCAGGCCAACGCCTCGGTGCTGGCGGCGCTGCTCGACCGCGCGCTGTGGGAGGCCGAGCCGCTGGTGTTCGCCGACCGGCTGATCCATGCCAGCCTGCATGCCGGGCTGACCCTGGCCGGGGCGCGGGCGCGGCGCTACCGCCACGACGATCTCGACCATCTCGAAACCCTGCTGGCCGCCGCCGCGGCTGAATCCCCCGGCGCGCCCCGGGTGATCGTGTCCGAGACGGTGTTCAGCATGGATGGCGACGTCAGCGACGTCGGCCGCCTCGCCGCGATCGCCGCGCGCTGGAACGCCCTGCTTTATCTCGACGAGGCCCACGCCACCGGGGTGATGGGGGCGGGCGGCTTCGGCCTCACCCCCGGCCACGGCGTTGATCTGGCGATGGGCACCTTCTCGAAGGGGATGGGCTCGTTCGGCGCCTATGTCGGCTGCTCGGCGGTGCTGGCCGATTATCTGGTCAACCGCGCCTCCGGCCTGATCTATGCCACCGCGCTGCCGCCGCCGGTGCTGGGGGCGATCGACGCGGCGGTCGAGCTGGTGCCGACGCTCGGGCCCGAGCGGGCGCGTCTGGCCGCCCATGCCGCTCGGCTGCGGGCCGGGTTGCAGGCGGCCGGGCTGGATACCGGGCCGTCGGCCAGCCAGATCGTGCCGGTGATCCTGGGCGACGAGGCCCGCACCCTGGCGGTGGCGGCGGCGCTGGAGCGCGAAGGCGTGCTGGCGGTGGCGATCCGGCCGCCGACGGTGCCGCCCGGCACCAGCCGGATCCGCTTCGCGTTGTCGGCGGCGCACACGACGGACGATATCGACCGCCTGATCGATCTGGTCCCCCGGGCGGTGGAGGAGACGCGGTGATTCCCCTGTTGATGGTGCATGGCTGGGCGTTCGACGCCAGCTTCTGGGATCCGATGCGCGAGCGTCTGACCGATTTCCCGATCCGCTGCATCGATCTCGGCTTCAGCGGCCGGGCCGACCGCCCCGGCCTGCGCCGGCCGCTGGTGGTGGCGCATTCGATGGGGCTGGCCTGGGCGCTGGCGACCGTGCCGCGCCCGTGGGCCGGGCTGCTGGCGATCAACGCCTTTCCCGCCTTCACCCGCACCGCCAGCTTCGTCGATGGCGTCTCGCCCCGGGTGGTCGAGCGGATGCGCGCCCGCTTCGGCGAGGATCCGCACGGGGTCACCGCCGAGTTCCTTGCCCGCTGCGGCCTGCCCCAGGCCGATCTGTCCGGGCTGCGGGCCAAGCCGCTGGGCGAGGCGCTCGACTGGCTGGCGGTGTGCGACGAGCGCGCCGCCTTGGCCGAACTCGATTGCCCGGTGCGCGCCCTGGCCGGCACCGCCGACGTGATCGTGCCGCAATCGATGAGCCGCGCCCTCTATGCCCGCCATGACCTCTATCTGCTGGAGCGGGCCGGCCACCTGCTGCCGCTGACCCATCCCGATTGGGTCGAGGCCCATCTGCGCGACTTCGCCGCCCAGGTGGCGCCGCCGATGGCGCTGGAGGAGCCGTGACCGCGATGAGCCCGCGCAAGCGGCGGATCCGCGCCGCCTTTTCCGCCGCCGCCACCGGCTATGACGCGGTGGCCGGGATGCAGGAACGGGTGGCCGACGGGCTGGCGGCGCGGCTGGCCGGGCTGACGCTGCCGCCGGGGCCGGTGCTGGAGATCGGCTGCGGCACCGGGCTGCTGACCCGCCGCCTGCCCGCGCTGGTCGGGCCGGGCCGGGCGCTGCTGGCGACCGACCTCAGCCCGGCGATGCTGGCCCAGGCCCGCGCCCGCCTGCCCGACGCCGGGATTGCCTTCGCGGCGATGGACGGCGAGGCTCCGGCACTGGCCGAGGGAAGTTGCGCCCTGGTGGTGTCGTCGCTGGCGGCGCAGTGGTTCGGCGATCTCGGCGCCGCGCTGGCCCGGCTGGCCCGGCTGCTGGTGCCGGGCGGGCGGCTGGTGCTGACCCTGCCGGGGGCCGGCAGTTTCGCCGAATGGACCGCCGCCCATCGCCGGCTCGGCTATCAGCCCGGTACCCCCGATTTCCCCGCCGCCGACCGGTTGCGGGCGCTGCTGCCGCCGGGCGGGGCCGGGCGGATCGACAGCGAGACCCTGATCGAGACCCATGCCGACGGGCTGGCCTTCGTCCGCGCCGTCGCCGCGCTGGGGGCGGCGGTGCCGCGCCCCGGCCACCGCCCGCTGGCCCCCGGCGCGTTGCGGCGGGTGATCGCGACATTGGGCGCGCCCTGCCGGCTGAGCTGGGTGATCCATACCCTGACCTTCACCCGCGCGGGAGACCCGGCATGAGGGGCGTGTTCGTCACCGGCACCGACACCGGCATCGGCAAGACCCTGGTTTCGGCCTGGCTGGCCCGGTCCTGGCGGGCGTCCTACTGGAAGCCGATCCAGTCCGGCACGGTCGAGGGCACCGACCCGGCCTGGGTCGGGCGGATGGCGCCGGGGATCGAGATCATCCCGCCCGCGGTCGAGTTGCAGGCGCCGCTGTCGCCGCACGAGGCGGCCCGGCGCGAACGCCGCCGCATCGATCTGTCCACCCTGGTGCTGCCCGAGCGCGAGCGGCTGGTGGTCGAGGGTGCCGGCGGCGCGATGGTGCCGATCAACGATACCGCGCTGATGGTCGATCTGATGGTCCGCTTCGGCCTGCCGGCGGTGGTGGTGGCCCGCTCCGGGCTCGGCACCATCAACCATACCCTGATGACGCTGGAGGTGCTGCGCCGCCGCCGGGTGCCGCTGCTCGGCGTGGTGCTCAACGGCCAGCGCAACCCGGCCAACCGCGAGGCGATCGAGCATTTCGGCGGCGTGCCGGTGCTGGCCGAGATCCAGCCGCTGCCGGCGGTGACCCCGGCGATGCTGGAAAGCCTGCCGGCGCCGTCTTTCGCCTGTCCCTAGATTAAGCGGGCTGCCGCCCGCTGGCCCGCCCGGGGCGATGCCCCGGACCCCCTTTGTTTCTGAAAAAGAAGGGGGTTTGGGGCATCGCCCCAAGCGGGTTTGGGCGGCAGCCCAACAAGGAGAGGATCCCCCCGATGTCCGCCGATCTGCTCGCCCTCGACGCCCGCCATGTCTGGCATCCCTTCACCCAGTCGGCCACCGCCGGGGTGCCGCTGGTGGCGGCATCGGGGCATGGCGCGACCCTGGTGACCGAGGACGGGCGCGAGCTGCTCGATCTGGTGTCGTCCTGGTGGGTCAATCTGCACGGCCATGCCCATCCCGCCATCGTCGAAGCGGTGGCGCGGCAGGCCGCGACGCTGGAACAGGTGATCTTCGCCGACTTCACCCACCGTCCGGCGGTGGAACTGGCGGCGCGGCTGGCCGGGCATCTGCCGGGCGATCTCGACCGGGTGTTCTTTTCCGACGACGGCTCGACCGCGGTCGAGGTGGCGCTGAAGATGGCGCTGCAATACTGGCGCAATGTCGGTCAGCCCGGCCGTGACCGCTTCATCGGCTTCGAGGGCGGCTATCACGGCGACACGGTGGGGGCGATGTCGGCCGGGCGGGCCTCGGGCTTCTTCTCCGCCTGGGAAGGGCTGCTGTTCCCGGTTGAAACCGTGCCGTTCCCGGCCACCTGGGACGGCGACGACCAGGTGGCGGCGCGCGAGGCGGCGGCGCTCGACGCGCTCGACCGCGCCTTCGCCGCCCAGCCCGGCCGGGTCGCGGCGGTGATCGCCGAGCCGCTGATCCAGGGCGCAGGCGGGATGCGGATGTGCCGCCCGTCGTTCCTCGCCGCCGTGGCCGAGCGGGTGCGGGCGGAAGGCGCGCTGCTGATCCTCGACGAGGTGATGACCGGGTTCGGCCGCACCGGCCCGCTGTTCGCCTGCCTCAAGGCCGGGATCACTCCCGATCTGGTCTGCCTGTCGAAGGGGATCACCGGCGGCTTCCTGCCGATGGCGGCGACGGTGGCGCGCGAGTCGATCCATCAGGCCTTCCTCGGCGCCAGCCTCGACGTCGCCTTCCTGCACGGCCATTCCTACACCGCCAACCCGCTCGGCTGCGCTGCCGGGCTGGCCTCGCTCGATCTGCTGGAGGGCGCCGACTGCACCGCCCGCCGCGCCGCGATCGAGGCGATCCACCGCGACCGGCTCGACGATCTGGCCCGGCGCGGCCGGGTCGGCCGCACCCGGCTGTGCGGTACCGTCGCCGCCTGCACCGTCGGCGATGGCGGCGCGGGTTACGGCGCAGCGATCGGCCCCAAAATCAAGGCGGCGGCGCTGGGGCGCGGCCTGCTGTTGCGTCCGCTGGGCGACGTGCTGTATCTGCTGCCGCCTTACTGCGTCACCGATGCCGAGCTGCACCGGGCCTGGGACGGGATCGACGCGATCCTGGCCGAACTGGCCGGATAGACCACCACCTCCCCCCAGAAGGGCTCCCCCCGATGCCGCGCCTTCTCCTCCGCCCGCTGATGCTCCTGCTGCTGCTCGCTTTGGCGGGGGGCGGGGTGTGGGCATGGCAACGTGGCGGCACCCCCGAGGTCGAGACCATCCGGCTGCGGCGCGGCCCGGCGGTCGAGGCGGTCTACGCCACCGGCACGGTCGAGGCCGAGGTGTGGGCGCGGATCCCGCCGGTGGTGTCCGGCCGCATCGCCGAGGTGCTGGCCCACGAGGGCGAGCGGGTGCGTGCCGGCCAGCCGCTGGCTCGGCTCGACGACCGCCAGGCCCACGCCAGGGTGGCCGAACTGGAGGCCAAGGCCGCCTATCTGCGCGAGGAGGCGGAACGCTCGGCGATCCTGGTGGCGCGCGGGGTGCGGGCGCGCGAGGCGCTCGACAAGGACCGCAGCGAGTTCGATCAGGTCACCGCCACCATCCGCGCCGCCCGCCAGCAACGCTCCGACCTGCTGGTGACCTCGCCGATCGACGGGGTGGTGCTGCGCCGTGACGGCGAGCCGGGCGAACTGGCCGAGACCAAGGACGCGCTGTTCTGGGTCGGCGCGCTGAAACCGTTGCGGATCACCGCCGAGGTTGACGAGGAGGACATCCCCCGGGTCAAGGTCGGCCAGAAGATCCTGATCAAGGCCGACGCCTTCCCCGGCAAGGTGCTGGAGGCCCGGGTCGATCGGATCACTCCCAAGGGCGATCCGGTCAACAAGACCTTCCGCGTCCGCGCCCTGCTGCCCGAGGACAGCCCGCTGCTGATCGGGATGACCACCGAGATCAACATCGTCGTCGCCGAACATCCCGAGGCGTGGCTGATGCCGTCGAGCGCCCTGGTCGAGGACAAGGTGCTGGCGGTCGAGGATGGATTGGTGGTGGCCAAGCCGGTCAAACTCGGCATTCGCGGCCGCAGTCAGGTCGAGGTGCTGGACGGGATCGGCCCCGACCTGCCGTTCCTGGCCGCGCCGCCGCCCGGGCTGAAGCCCGGCACCCGGGTGCGGGTCAAATAGCGATGGCGCTGGCGCTCGAACTCGACATCGCGCTGCGCCATCTGTCGCATCGGCGGCGCCAGACGGTGATGTCGCTGCTGGGGGTGATGCTGGGGGTGGCGTTCTTCATCGCCATCGCCGCGATGCTGCAAGGCTTCCAGCAGGATTTCATCGCCCGCATCATCGACATCCAGCCGCACATCGTGGTGATGGACGAGCACCGCACCCCGCCATTGCAGCCGGTCGAGCGGCTCTATCCCGATGGCGCGGTCGATCTGCGCGGGGTCAAGCCGCGCGACGAAAACCGGGGCCTGCGCGGCGCCCGCAACATCCTGGCCGAACTGGAGACGCTGCCCGGAGTCCGGGTCGCCCCGGCCTTGTCCGGCAACGCCCTGATCCATTTCGGCGGCAAGGATCTGCCGGTCAACCTGATCGGCATCGTCCCCGAGCAGGAACGCAAGGTCACCCACATCGAGAAGGACCTGCTGTCGGGCACGCTCGACGCGCTCTATTCCCATTCCAACGCGATCATCCTGGGCGAGGGGCTGGCGCAGAAGGCGGCGATCAAGAAGGACGACCTGATCTCGGTCGCCTCGCCGACCGGGACGCTGCTGAAGATGAAGGTGGTCGGGCTGTTCTCCAGCGGCATCACCGGGATGGACAATTTCAACGGCTATGTGCTGCTGAAAAAGGCCCAGGTGTTGCAGGAACGGCTCAACATCGTCAACCGGATCAACCTGCGCCTCGACGATGTCGAACAGGCCCGCCCGCTGGCGGCGCGGATCGAGCGCGAATACGGCTACCGCGCCGAATCCTGGCAGGAACAGTCGCGCAACGTGCTCAGCCTCTACGTGATCCAGAACGCGACGATGTACCCCACTGTCAGCGCGATCCTGGTGGTGGCCTGCTTCGGCATCTTCAACGTGATCTCGACCATGGTGTTCGAGAAGACCCGCGACATCGGCATCCTCAAATCGATGGGCTTCCGCGATCGTGACATCAGCCGGATCTTCCTGCTCGAAGGCCTGATCGTCGGCGTGATCGGCACCCTGCTCGGCTGGGCGCTGGGCTGGGCCCTGGTCGAATTCATGGGCTCGCTGAAGTTCGAGATGGAAGGCTTCGTCAAGACCCACGGCCTGATCCTGCTGCGCAGCCCGCGCCCCTATCTGATCGGCGGCGGCATGGCGATCCTGTCCGCCACCTTCGCCGCCTGGCTGCCCGCCCGCCGCGCCGCCCGGCTCAACCCGGTCGATATCGTGCGCGGCGCCGGCTGAGGCGGGCTGCCGCCCTGCGCGCAACATAGGCAAGTTAGGCGGGCTGCCGCCCGCCGGCCCGCTTGGGGAGCAAAGCTCCCCAAACCCCTCATTTTTTATCGATGAAATCAAAGGAGGTCCGGGGCATCGCCCCGGGCGGGTCCGGGCGGCAGCCCGGCGTCAGCGTCCGCGATTGTCGGGCTGGGCGCGGACGGCGAGACGGCCCTGGCGGGCGAGGCGGTAGGGGCCGCCGTTGTGCGAGACGATCAGCCGCTTGCGCCGCAGCGACTGAAAGGCGGCCAGGGTGCAGTCGGCCAGCACCATCCCGTCATGGGTGGTGCAGGTGACGGCGACGACCTTGCCGTTGGCGCCGCGCTGATGGCGAATCGCGCCGCCCTGGGCGAGCACATGCAGCACCCGCTGTTCGGTTCTCGATAAATTCATGAGGAACAAGCCTGAAATCGGGAGGAATCCGGGCACAACCCATCGTTCCGCTCTCCGCGACGGAGAACGGCGGGTCGGCATCATCGGCGCCGCCCCGCTGGGGCGACGCGGTCCTCACACGGATTCCAGCATCCAGGCTCCCTGGCCGGCGGGAGACCTCCCGACCGGTTCGGGGTGAATCATAGCGCCGCCGCCGGCGCGCGCCAAGGGCCTCAGCCGAGGATCGGCTCGCTTTGCCATTGCGCCTGCCGGGCGGCGATGGTCATCGGCGTCGGCGGGATGGTGGGATCGAACCGGCCGTCGTCGCGGTGGGGGAAGGCGTTGGCCTCGAACCAGGGCAGGCCGGGCTGGCCCGGATCGAGCAGCCGGCGCAGCAGGGCGCGGTTGCCCGGGTCCATCGACCCGATCCAGTGGTTCATCCCGGCGAGGCGGTGGAGCGCCGTGTCGCCGGGCGGGGCGCGGCCGGTGACGGACAGGCCGAGATGGGTCCGGATCCAGTCCTGCCCCTCGGCGCGGTCGAGCGGGAGGTCGAGCCAGCCCGGGGCGGTCTTCAGGCCGTGATACCCGATCACCCGGGCGGCGTCGCTGCGGTTCCAGCGCACCGGATGGCTGCCGTCGGCGACCAGCCAGGACAGCACCGCGTCACTGCGGTTGACCAGGTTGAACACCTCGAAGCCGAGCCCGGCACCGAGCAGGGTCCGGTTGGCATCGACCACATATTCGCTGCCGGCCAGCAGCAGGATCCGCGCCAGCACGCCGGCCGGCCAGGGGCGGGGCGCCTCCCGCAGATACCCGATCGCCTGCGACACCACCCGGGTGCCGAGGCCATGGGCGAGGATCGAGAACGGCGCGCCGATCTGCTGCAACGCCGCGATCAAAGCCGCCAGCGCCTGGGCGGCGAGCGGGGCGAGGTCGAACGCCGGGAACAAATACGGGTTGTTCCAGCCGGCCCCGGCCCAGTGCCGCAGCGCGCCGCGCGACAGCCAGCCGAAGGCGATCGCCGCCCCGGGTCCCGGGCGGCCGGCCTCGTCACAGACCCCGACGATCGGCAGCCAGCTCAGCCGGGCCGGATTGGTGGGGGAGGGTGGGGCATAGATCCGCTCGAACGGGTCGTCGCTGTCGGTGGCGCCGTCGCGCGGATCGAACGCGCCGCCATGCACCATCAGGGTCAGCGGCCGGCCGCCCTGGCGGCCGACCCAGGCGGTCAGGGCGGCGAGCAGCGCCTCGCCCGGAGGGACGAAGCCGCGCGGGCGGGGGAAGCGTTGCAACGCGGCCCCGTCGCGGTGGGCCAGCAGGTCGGTCGCCCGCTGGTAATCCGGGTCGGTCGGGTTGGTGGTGGCGCTGAAATCGGGCTGCCAGATCAGGCTCAGCATCGCGGTCCCCCCCCCTCGGCCGGCACACCCATCCCGGGTTGTTCTGGTCCATCATGATGTCATGGATTGCGCCCGGCCTCCAGCCGGGCAGGACGGGGGATGCGGGGAAGGGAAGGGTGTGTTAGAAGTCTACTAGATTTATGATGATAATGGAGCGTTCCAATGGGAGTGAGTTCGCTGCGGAGGGGCCTTGCCCTGCTGTTGGTCCTGCTGGCGCTGCCGGTGGTGGCGGGGGCGGAGACGCTGCGGGTCGGGGTCACCGGCGGGCCGCATGCCGCGATCCTCGAACAGGTCGCCGCCCTCGCCGCGCGCGAGGGGCTGACCATCAAGGTGGTCGAGTTCGACGATTACCAATTGCCCAATGCCGCGCTGGCCCAGGGCGATCTCGACGCCAATTCGTTCCAGCACCAGCCGTTCCTCGACGAGCAGATCCGCGCCCATGGCTATCCCCTCGCGGTGATCGGCAGGACGGTGGTGTTTCCGATCGGGCTCTATTCGAAGCGGATCCGGTCGCTCGACGCGCTGGGGCGGGGCGACAAGGTGGCGATCCCGGCCGATCCGACCAATGGCGGCCGGGTCCTGCTGCTGCTGGAGGCGCAGGGGCTGATCCGGCTGCGGCCGGGGGTGGGGATCGCCGCCACCCCGTTTGACGTGATCGACAATCCGCGCGGGCTCAAACTGGTCGAACTGCCGGCGGCGCAATTGCCGCGCGCGCTCGACGACGTCGCCGTCGCCGCGATCAATTCCAATTATGCGCTGGAGGTCGGGCTGGTGCCGCACCGCGACGCCCTGGTGCTGGAATCCGCCGATTCGCCCTACGCCAACGTCATCGCCGTCCGCGCCGCCGAGCGCGACCGGCCGGCGCTGGCGCAGCTGGTCCGCTTTTATCACGCCCCCGAGATCCGCCGCTTCATCACCGAACATTACGGCGCCTCGGTGGTGCCGGCGTGGTGATTGGGCTGCCGCCCAAACCCGCCCGGGGCGATGCCCCGGACCCCCCTTCTTTTTTGAAAATAAAGGGGGTTTGGGGCATCGCCCCAAGCGGGTGCGGGCGGCAGCCCGCCAGATCTTTCGCCGTGGCGGCCGACGCTTTAGGATGCGGCGGCGACAAGCGGGGGAGAAAAATGGCGAACGAGGTGGCGCTCGCGGCGCGTGGGCTGACCCGGGAGCTGCCCGGTCCGGTGCCGGTGACGCTGGTGCGCGGGGTCGATCTGACGGTGGCCCCGGGCGAGTTCGTCGCCATCACCGGGCCGTCCGGTTCGGGCAAATCCTCGCTGCTTTATCTGCTCGGCCTGCTCGACCGCCCCACCGCCGGCACGGTGTGGCTGGCGGGGGAGGACACCTCCGGCCTGTCGTCCGATCAACTGGCGGAGCGGCGGCTGGCGCGGATCGGCTTCGTCTTCCAGTTCCATTTCCTGCTGCCGGAATTCAGCTGCCTCGCCAATGTCGAGATCCCGATCCGCCGGCTCGGCCGGCTCGATCCCGCCGCCGCCCGCCGCCGCGCCCAGGGGCTGCTGGAGGCACTGGAGTTGGGCGAGCATGCCCGCAAGCTGCCGGAGCAATTGTCGGGCGGCCAGCGTCAGCGGGTGGCGATTGCCCGTGCCCTGGCCAACGATCCGCCGCTGATCCTGGCCGACGAGCCGACCGGCAACCTCGATTCCCGCACCGCCGCGCTGGTGTTCGCCACCTTCCGCCGGCTGGCGCGCGAGGAGGGGCGCAGCGTGCTGGTGGTCACCCACGATACCGGGCTGGCCGACACCGCCGACCGGCGGATCCATCTGGTCGATGGGCGGGTGGTTGGCCGGGAATAGGCCGGATTGGCCGATGCATTGCCCCGCCGGCCGCCCTATAGTGAGCCGTCGATGATCTGACGGGCGACGGACGGGAATGGAAAGCGAAGCCAAGGTCGAGGCCGTGCTGTCGCTGGGCGGCGGCCGGCGGTCGATGGTCGGGCGGGAGCGGATCGCCCTGCTTGAGGCGGTCGGCGTGCATGGCAGCATCACCCGCGCCGCCCAGGCGGTCGGCCTCAGCTACAAGGCGGCATGGGACGCGCTCGACGCGATCAATAACCTGATGCCGCGCCCGGCGGTGCTCGGCCGCACCGGCGGCGCCAAGGGTGGCGGCGCCACCCTGACCGAGGACGGTCAGGCCCTGATCGCCGCCTTCCGCCTGATCGAGGGCAAGCTCGGCCGCGCCGCCGCGCGGTTGTCGGCCGGCGAGGTCGGCGATCTGGCCGATCCCTTTTCCCTGCTGTGGAGTCTCGGCATGAAGACCAGCGCCCGCAACGCCTATCGCTGCCGGGTCCGCGCCGTCCATCCCGGCGCGGTCAGCACCGAGGTCGAGCTTGACCTGACCGAATCCACCTCGCTGACCGCGCTGGTGACGCGGGAAAGTGTCGCCGATCTCGGCATCGTCCCCGGCCGCGAGGTGATGGCGCTGATCAAGGCCTCGTTCGTGATCCTCGCCGTCGGCGAGGAGTGTCCGGCGGTGTCGGCCCGCAACCGGATCAAGGGGGTGGTGGCGGCGCGCGAGGACGGCCCGGTCAGCAGCGAGATCGTGCTCGACATCGGCGCCGGCCGCTCGCTGACGGCGGTGATCACCCGCGACGGCGCCGAGGAACTGGCCCTGGCTCCCGGCCGCACCGCCTGGGCCCTGATCAAGGCCAGCCACGTCATCCTGCTGGTCGATTAAGCCGGAGCGGGGGCGGTTTCCGCCTGGAGGGAGCCTCCAGGCGGATCGTCCGATCAGGGAATCATTCCCTTCAGCAGATAGGCCTGCGCGGTGGTGATCGCCCCGACCACCGCGCACAGCAGCAGGCTGTGCTTGAGGGTGAAGCGGAACAGGTCGGATTCCTTGCCGACCAGCCCGACCGAGGCGGTGGCCACCGCGATCGATTGCGGCGAGATCATCTTGCCGGTGACGCCGCCGGCCGAGTTGGCCGCCACCAGCAGGGTATCCGACACCCCGATCTGACGGGCGGCGGTGCCTTGCAGGTTGCAGAACAGCGCGTTCGACGAGGTGTCGGAGCCGGTCAGGAACACCCCGAGCCAGCCCAGGAACGGCGAGAAGAAGGTGAAGGCGGCCCCGGTTCCCGCCAGCAGCAGGGCCAGCGTCGCCGACAGGCCGGAATAATTGGCGACATAGGCGAAGGCCAGCACCATCCCGATCGAGAAGATCGGCTTCAGCAGTTCGGACAAGGTGTCGCGGAACGCGCCCGCCGCCGCCGCCACCGGCATCCGTAACAGCGCCGCCGACAGCAGTGCCGCCAGCAGGATCGCGGTTCCGGTCGCCGACAGCCAGTTGAGCGAATAGACCGCGCCATAGGGGGTGGCCGCCGCGACGATCGGCGGCATTTTCGTCACCAGCTTGTCGAGCAGCGGCACCGGCAGGGTCAGCACCGTCCAGGCCAGCTCGCCGCCCTTGGCGAACAGCGCCTTGAACGGCTTCAGCGACCATACCGTGACGATCACCGTCAGGATCAGGAACGGCGACCAGGCCCGCACCACCTCGGCCAGGGTGTGACGTTCCCGCCGCACCGAGATGTGGGCGTTGTCGAACACGGTGTGGTGTTGCGTGTCGAACGGGGCCGGATGCTGGGTCTCGAAGCGGAACGGCCGCCGCGGCCGCCAGACCTTGAGGAACAGGCCGAGGCTGATCAGGCTGACCAGTGCCGAGGTGATGTCCGGCAGTTCCGGGCCGATGTAATTGGCGGTGAGGAACTGGGTGACGGCGAAGCTGCCGCCGCACACCAGGATCGCCGGCCAGGTTTCCTTCACCCCGCGCCAGCCGTCCATGATCAGGATCACCCAGAACGGCACCAGCAGCGACAGGAACGGCAATTGCCGTCCGGCCATCTGGCTGATCTTCATCACGTCGATGCCGGTGACCTGGCTGGCGACGATGATCGGGATCCCCATCGCCCCGAACGCCACCGGGGCGGTGTTGGTGATCAGGCACAGGCCGGCGGCGTAAAGCGGGTTGAAGCCCAGGCCGACCAGCAGGGCGGCGGTGATCGCCACCGGAGCGCCGAAGCCGGCCGCGCCTTCGAGGAAGGCTCCGAACGAGAAGCCGACCAGCAGCATCTGGAGACGTTGGTCGTCGGTCAGCGACACCACCGAGGCGCGGATCACCTCGAACTGGCCGGTCTTGACCGTGATCTTGTACAGGAACACCGCGCTGATGATGATCCAGGCGATCGGCCACAGCCCGAACACGAAGCCGTTGCCCGCCGCCGCCAGCGCCATTTCGGCCGGCATGCCGTAGAAGAAGATCGCCACCAGCAGCGACAGGGCGACCGTGATCGTGCCGGCGACATGGCCCTTCAGGCGCAGGAACGCCAGCGCGACGAAGAAGAAAATGATCGGAATCGCCGCGATCAGCGACGATAGCCAGATGTTGCCCAAGGGGTCGTAAACCTGACTCCAGGTCTGCATTTCGGTGTCTCCCTATTTCTCTATTTTTATTTTTTAGTGATCGGGGGGGGTGTTTCGGGGCTGCCGCCCCGATCCCCGCTTGGGGACCGATGTCCCCAAACCCCTCTTCTTTTTTGGGAAAGGAGAGGCGGCTAAAGCGGCCTCTCCTCCATGTCGCGGCTGCATTCCTCCAGCAGGTGGGCGACCGAGCGGAACGGCTGGCCGGTGGTGGCGGTCAGGCCGATCTCGCAGGTCCGGTTGGTCGAAACCCCCTGGCCGCAGCCTGCCGGCAAGGTCCCGTCCAGCGTCCGCAGCGCGTGGGCATTGAGGGCGGGGACCGAAAAGCCCCGGTCGCCGCCGAAGCCGCAGCAGCCGACCCCGGCGAGATCGACCACCCGTTCGGCGCAGGCCGCTACCAGCGCCCGCAATCCCGCCTCGCCGCCGCTGCGGCGCAGGCTGCAATTGACGTGCAGCGCCACCGCCTCCGGCTTGCGGGTCAGGCGCAGGCGCGGCAGCAGCGCGTCCAGGGCGAAGTCGGGGAAATCCCACACCGGCAGCCGGTCGCGCAGCCGGGCGGCGCAGGGGCTGGCGTCGATCACGATCGCCACCAGCCCGCCCCGGCCGTCATCGGCGGCGGCCCGCAGGGCCGCGACCATCGTCTCGGCCATTCGCTCCGCCTCCGCCGCCAGTCCCTTGCTGGCCAGCATCTGGCCGCAACACAGCGTGTCGAGCCGCTCGGGCAGGCGCGGGCGATAGCCGGCCCGGCGCAGCAGGGTCAGCACCACCTCGGGCTGTGACGCGGTGCCGTCCTCGCTCGGGCCGAAGATCCGGCTGCCGCAGGCGGGGACATAGACCACCGGATCGCCCGCCCCCTCGGCCGGGGCGGCGGGGCAGCGGCCCGGCCGGGGCATCGGCGCCCGCCAGCGCCCGCCCGACAGGCGGGACAGCGCGCTCTGGCCGACCAGCCGGCCGGCGCCATGGCCGAGGCCGAGGCCGAGGCGGGACAGGGCGGCGACCCCGCCGAAATGCGCCGCCGCCCAGCCGCCGAGGGCATGGCCGAGCTTGCCCTGGCGCCGGCCGCGCAGGCGGCGGGCGAGGGCGCCGGTATCGATCCCGACCGGGCAGGCGGTGGCGCACAGGCCGCAATCGGCGCAGGTATCGAGGCCGAAATACGGGTAGGTGCGGGCCAGCATCCCGGCCGGCGCGCCGGCGGCATCGCGGCGGCTGATCTCGCGCCAGCCGGCGATCCGCTGGCGCGGGCTGAGGGTCAGGCGGTGCGACGGGCACAGCGGCTCGCAGAACCCGCATTCGATGCAGCGATCGACCAGATCGTCGGCCGGCGGCAGCGGCTTGAGATGATGAAGGTGGGCGTGGGGATCGTCGGTCAGGATCACCCCGGGATTGAGCACGCCGTGGGGATCGAACAGCTGCTTGATCCGCCGCATCAGCTCGGTGGCCTGGCGTCCCCATTCCAGTTCGACGAACGGGGCCATGTTGCGGCCGGTGCCGTGCTCGGCCTTCAGCGAGCCGTCATATTTGTCCACCACCAGCCGGCAGACCGCATCCATGAAGCCGGCATAGCGTTCGATCTCGGCGGGGGTGGAGAAATCCTGGGTGAAGACGAAATGCAGGTTTCCTTCCAGGGCGTGGCCGAAAATGATCCCCTCATGGTAGCCGTGGCCGACCAGCAGGGCCTGAAGATCGAGCGTCGCTTCCGCCAGCGACTCGACCGGGAAGGCGACGTCCTCGATGATCACCGTGGTGCCGGTGCGCCGCATCGCCCCGACCGAGGGGAAGGTACCCTTGCGCACCTTCCAGAAGGTCTCGCACACCGCCGGATCGGTGGCGAACGCCACCGGGCCGACCGTTTCCACCCCGCCCAGCAGCGCCGCCACCCGCACCGCCCGCTGTTCGAGCTGCTCGCGGTCGGGGGCGCGGACCTCGATCAGCAGCGCGGCGGCACCGTCGGCGAGGCCCCGGATCTCCGCCGGCAGGCCCGGCTTGTCCTCGACCGAGCGCAACGCGGCGCGGTCGAGCAGTTCCACCGCCGCCACCGCCTCGGGCTTGAGCAGCAGCACCGCCTGACAGGCGGCGGCGATCGAGGGGAAGAACACCAGCGCGCTGGCCTTGAACGGATCCTCGGCCACGGTGTGGTAGGTGATGCTGGACAGGAACCCCAGCGTGCCTTCCGAGCCGATCATCAGATGGGCCAGGATGTCGATCGGGTCGGTGAAATCGACCAGGGCGTTGAGGCTGTAGCCGGTGGTGTTCTTGATTCTGAACTTGCGCCGGATCCGCTCGGCCAGGGCGGGGTCGGCCCGCACCGTTTCCGCGAGCCGCGCCAGTTCCGCCAGCAGGCCGCCATGGGAGGCCCGGAACAGCGCGACGCTGGCCGGATCGAGCGTGTCGAGCCGGGTGCCGTCGGCCAGCAGCACCCGCAGCCCGGCCAGGGTGCGGTAGCTGTTCTGGGCGGTGCCGCAGCACATCCCCGAGGCGTTGTTGGCGGCGATGCCGCCAATCTTGCAGGCGCCGATCGAGGCCGGGTCGGGGCCGATCTTGCGGCCGAACCGGGCGAGGCGGGCGTTGACCTCGCCGCCGACCATGCCGGGGCCGAGCCGGACCCGCCCGCCGTCCGGCGCGATCTCGCAGGTGGCGAAGCCCTCGCCGATCAGCATCAGCACCCCGTCGGTGACCGCCTGACCGGACAGGCTGGTGCCGGCGGCGCGGATCGTCACCGGCCGTCCGGCGGCGGCGGCGGCGGCGATCACGTCGCGCGCCTCGCTTTCGCTCTCGACCACCGCCACCACTTCGGGCACCAGCCGGTAGAAACTGGCGTCGGTGCCATAGGCCAGCCGGCGCAGATCGTCGGTGATGACCTGTCCGGCGGGCAGCACCCGGCGCAGGGCCCGGATCAGCCGGCTCATCGCCGCGCCGGGACGGTGTTGATCGCGGTCATTGCCATCTCTCCCTGGAGTGTGGTCCAGTGGTTGGACCAATTATTTTTTGCGGGACTCTCCCGAAATCGGCGAAAATTGTCAATGGCAATCGCCGGGAGGGCCGCTTAAGCTGCCCTCCCTGGTCTACGCTCTCCCCCGATCCCCCCGATGCCGATGCCGCCGCCGCCCCTGACCGCCTCCCGCGTTTCCGATGTTGTCGCCGAGGCATTGGAACGCCGCATTCTCGACGGCACCTTTCCGCCGGGAACGCGGCTGCCGGCCGAGCGCGCCCTGGCGCTTGAACTGGGGGTGTCGCGCACCTCCCTGCGTCAGGCGATCCAGACCCTGGTCGCCCGCCATCTGCTCAGCACCCGCCATGGCGGCGGCCATTACGTCACCGACTCGCTGGAAGCGCCGTTCGTCAATCCGTGGCAGGAGATGCTGGAGGGCCATCCCAGCCTCCAGGTCGATATGCTGGAATTCCGCGACATGCTCGACAGCCGCTCCGCCGCCCTGGCCGCCGAGCGGGCGACCCCGGCCGATCTCGACCGGCTCGACCACGCCTTCGCCGCGATGGAACGGGCCTACGAGGAGGACGACCTGTCCCGCACCATCGTCACCGACGTCGCCTTTCACCAGGAGATCGCCGATTGCGCCCACAACGTGGTGATCCGCCAGTTGACCGCCGGCCTGATGCGGGTGATCCACAAGCATGTCAGCCGCAATCTCAGCCATCTGCACCAACGGCCGGCGCGCTGGAGCCTGCTGCGCGGCCAGCACCGGGCGATCTGGCAGGCGATCCACGAGCACGATCCGGCCAAGGCGGCCGCGGCGGCGCGCGCCCACATCACCTTCGTGCAGGACAGCATGGCTGAATCCGCCCGTGACGAGGAATACCGGCTCGGCGTCCTGCGTCACAAGCGGATGGGGACGCCCTGACCGGCCTCTTGCGCCGGCCAGCGCAGGCGAGCCATGCCGCGATGGCGGTACTCGCCGGCCGCGCCGCGTCGCACCATGAGGGTGGTTCCCTCCCCCCGGGGCCGACGATGAGACCGGCCATGTCCGCCACCCTTCCGATTCTGTTCGCGCTGATCGCAGCACTCGGCAACGCCCTGTTCGCCTATGGCCAGAAGGCCTCGGCCGGCAGCGGCAACGGCCTGCTGTTCGTCGCCGCCAGCGCCCTGGTCGCGACGCTGCTGGCGCTGGCCGCCGCGCCGCTGCTCGGCCGGTTCGACCCGCTGGCGGTGTGGCGCGATGACGGGCCGGCGGTGCTGATCGGCGGATTCGGGCTGTTTCTGACCTATCTCGGCTTCAACCTGCTCTACAGCCGGTTCGGCGCCACCCCATATGCGTTGTATGCCGTGCTGTCGATTCTCACCACCACGGTCGGGGTCGGCCTGCTGATCCTGCGCGAGCCGGTCACCCCCTGGCACCTCGGCGCGGTGGCGGCGGCGCTGGTGTCGGTGGTGCTGTTCTCGCTCGGACAGGCACGGTCCTGACGGGATCCTTTCGCCCTGGCGGCGAAAAGGAGTTGACACTTATTGCGAATGCGGCGCAGAAGCTTTCTCTTGGCCGCAGGCGGGCGCGAGGATGAAACGAATGAACGGACAACGGATCGGGGCGACGGACGTCTCGCTGGCGGTGTTGGGCAAGGGAGCGGCGGCGGAGATCATCGCCCTCGACGAGGCCGCCGCCGCCATCGCCCTCGGCGCGGGCGAACTCGAACGCCGGCTGATCGAGATGGGGCTGGTCGAAGGGGCGCGGATCGAGGTGCTGCACGAGGGCTTCCCCCGCCGCGACCCGATCGCGGTGCGGGTCGGCGACCACACCATCGCCCTGCGCCGGTCCGAGGCCAACGCGGTGCGGGTCCGCTGTCTGGAGAATCCGGCCGATGCCCGACGCTGACGGCGCCGGCCCGCGCCGCGACGCCGCCCCCAGCATCGCGCTGGTCGGCAATCCCAATTGCGGCAAGACCGCCTTGTTCAACGCCCTGACCGGGGCGCGGCAGAAGGTCGCCAACTATGCCGGCGTCACCGTCGAGCGCAAGGAGGGGATGTTCGTCAGCCCCGCCGGCACCCGCGTCACGGTGATCGATCTGCCCGGCACCTATTCGCTGCGGGCCCGCTCGCCCGACGAGGCGGTGACCCGCGACGTGGTGCTGGGCCGGCGCGGCGACGCCGAGATCCCCGACGCCATCGTCTGCGTCGCCGACGCCACCCGGCTGCAACTGACCCTGCGGCTGGTGCTGGAGATCAAGAAGCTCGGTTTGCCGGTGGTGCTGGCCCTCAACATGATCGACGAGGCCGAGCAGCAGGGCATCGCCGTCGATGCCGCCGAACTGTCGGCCGCGCTCGGCCTGCCGGTGGTGCCGACGGTGGCGATCCGCAAGGACGGCATCACCCCGCTGCTGGCCCAGCTCGACCGCACCCTGCGCCTCGCCGAGGCCGAGGGCCTGGCGCCCACCCCGTCGCGCTGCGGCTGGAGCGAGCCCAGCGCCCACGATCTGCGCGACTATCACCGCGAGGTCGAGGCGATCCTGGCCCGCTCGGTCGCCCGCCCGCCCGGGGCGCACGCCGCCACCCGCCGGATCGACCGGATCCTGCTCCATCCCGCCGCCGGGTTGCCGATCCTGCTGGCCCTGCTGTTCGTGATGTTCCAGGCGGTGTTCTCCTGGGCGCGGCTGCCGATGGAGGGGATCGACGCCCTGCTGTCGCTGCTGAAGGGGGCGATCGAGGCCGGCCTCGCCGATGGCCCGTTGCGCAGCCTGCTGACCGACGGGGTGATCGGCGGCGTCGGCAGCGTGGTGATCTTCCTGCCCCAGATCCTGGTGCTGTTCCTGTTCATCCAGATCCTGGAGGATTCGGGCTACATGGCCCGCGCTGCCTTTCTGCTCGACAAGATGATGGGCGGCGTCGGGCTGCATGGCCGCGCCTTCATCCCGCTGCTGTCGAGCTTCGCCTGCGCGGTGCCGGGGATCATGGCCGCCCGCACCATCGAGAACCGCACCGACCGCATCGCCACCATCATGATCGCGCCGCTGATGACCTGTTCGGCCCGGCTGCCGGTCTATACCCTGATCATCGCCGCCTTCGTGCCGCACCGCGCCGTGCTGGGCGGCTGGGTCGGCCTGCCCGGGCTGGTGCTGTTCGCCCTCTACGCCGTCGGCATCCTGTCCGGCCTGCTGATCGCCTTCGTTCTCAAGCATACCGTGCTGACCGGCGCGCGCGAGCCGCTGCTGATGGAACTGCCGGCCTATCGCTGGCCGCGCCCGCGCAACGTCCTGCTCGGGCTCTACGAGCGTGGCCGCGCCTTCCTCACCCGCGCCGGCACCACCATCTTCGCCCTGATGGTGGTGGTGTGGGCGCTGGCGAGCTTCCCCGCCGCCCCCGACGGCGCGACGATGCCGGCGATTCATTATTCGATCGCCGGGATGATCGGCCATGCCCTCGAACCGCTGCTGGCCCCGATCGGCTTCACCTGGCAGATCGCGGTGGCCCTGGTCCCCGGCATGGCGGCGCGCGAGGTCGCGGTCGGCGTGCTCGGCACCATCTACGCCCTCAGCGACAGCGGCGGCGGCGAGGGGCTGCGCGCCTCGCTGGCCGGGGTGCTGGCCCAGTCCTGGGGCCTGCCCACCGCCTTGTCGTTCCTGATGTGGTACGTGTTCGCGCCGCAATGCATCGCCACCCTCGGCGTGGTGCGGCGGGAGCTGAATTCGGTGTGGTGGCCGGTGGCGATGTTCGCCGGGCTGATCAGCCTCGCCTACGCGGCGTCGTTCGTCACCTTCCGCGCCGCCACCCTGCTGCTGGGAGGCTGAGGCGATGCTCCAGACCCTGTTGGCCGGTGCCGTGGTCGCCGCCGCCGGGCTGTGGCTCGGCTGGCGGGTACTGGCCCGGGGCCGCCGCCGCGCCTGCCCCGGCTGCGGTCGCTGCGGCGGCAAGTAAGAGCGGGCTCTGCCCGCACCCGCCAAGGGCCGGGGGCCCTTGGAACCCGGCACGGGTCGTGGGCGGATCGGTCAGGCCGGGATGCCCAGCAGGCCGGGGGCGTCGAGCGGCTCAAGCGTGACGATCTTCGCCATCTCGACCCGGATCGCCTTCTCGCTTCTGGCGCCGGACAGCGCGGCGCGCAGCTTGGCGCCGCTTTTGCCGTCGTAATAGGACAGGGCCATCAGCAGGCAACGTGTCGCCGCCCGAAACCGTTCCTGCTGTAGCGGAGTCATCGCTCGTATCGCTTGCAGGACCGGGGCGCGCCGTGCCGACGGCGTCGGCGGCTCGGTCGAGAAGACGTATTGCGCCGTCTTGGGGCTGTCGATGATCCGGGCCGAGAAGCGCAGAAACTTCTTCACCGCCTCGGGGACGGTCGGGTCATCCTCCAGGGCGCGGCGCGCGTCGGCGAATTGCCGCACGAATTCAAGTTGTTCCTGGAGGGCATGCAAGCGTCTGGTCCGCCAGCCGATCAACCCGACCAGCAGGCTGGCGGTCGTGCCGACGAGGATTTCCTCGATCATGATCCGCCTCCCAACAATGCTCTGATCAAGGCTCTGACGATCGGGAACAGCGCGTTTTCGGTGGCCCGTTGCCGTCCAAGCGCCTCGTCCCGTTTCCGCCGGTAGCGTACATCATCCATCGCGGCGATAAAAAGGACCAGCAGGACGGCGGTGCCGAACAGCACCAGATACACGACCACCCACGGATCAACGTCCTGCAACAAGATGGTCACCCGACAGGCTGTCGTAAAGAGCGGTGGTCCAGATAGCCCATCACGGCAGGATGCGCAATCGGCGCATTTCTTCGGGGCGTGATCTTATAAGGGTTGGGAGGGGCCGCCTCCAGCCTATCCCTGCGGTCGGGGATGGCGGCGGCCGTGCCGGTCGGTGACCTCGCGCGTCTGCTCGTCCCAGTAATCCGGCCCGACCGGGACCTTGCCGTAGCCGCCCGGGATGTCGAGCACGTAGGTCGGCAAGGCGAAGCCGCTGATCCGGCCGCGCAGCGCCCGCATCAGGGCGCGGCCCTCGGCCAGGGTCGGGCGGAAATGGGCGGTGCCGGGGGCGAGGTCGGGATGGTGCAGGTAATAGGGTCGCACCCGCCGCCGCACCAGGGCGCGGAACAGGGTTTCCAGCGTCTCCGTCTGGTCGTTGACCCCCTTCAGCAGCACGGTCTGGGCCAGCAGCGGCAGGCCGGCTTCGGTGAGGCGGGCCAGCGCGGCGTCGGTCGCCGGGCTCAGTTCGCGCGGATGGTTGACATGGACCGCCACCCACACCGCGAGGTCGGCGCCATCGGGCGGGGTCAGCGCGGCGACCAGTGCCGGGGTAAGCCGCTCGGGCGCCGCCACCGGCAGGCGGGTGTGGATCCGGATCAGCTCGAGTTGGGGCAGGGCGGCGAGGCGGCCGAGCAGGGCGGCCAGGGCGTCGGCGCCGAGGGTCAGCGGGTCGCCGCCGGTCAGCACCACCTCGCGCAGTTCGGGATGGGCGGCGACGTAGTCGAGCGCGGCGTCGAGTTCGGCCGGGCTCATCCGCACCGGGCCGGCGCCGACCCGGACCCGGCGGAAACAGAAGCGGCAATGGGCGGCGCAGGCCAGGGTCGGGGTCAGCAGCACCCGGTCGGGGTAGCGGTGGACGAGCCCCGGCAGCGGGCTGTAGGCTGCGTCGCCGATCGGGTCGGCGCGGTCCTCCGGGCGCAGGTCGGCTTCCTCGGCGCGGGGGACGAACTGACGGGCGATCGGGTCGGCGGGATCGGCGGGATCGATCAGCGCCGCCAGCCCGGCCGGCAGCAGCAGCGGAAACGGCGCCGCCGCCGCCTCGGCCCCGGGCAGATCGGCGGCGGCCAGCAGGCCGGCCGCGACCAGCTCGGCCGGGCGGCGCATCGGGGGGTGCGGTTCGGACATCGCAACGGCATAGGGGAAAAGATGGGCACAGGCAAGGATCGGCTGGGGCAACCCTGGTGGCACCCGGACCAACTGGCGGCGCGGCGGGGCTTCCTGCGCGCCCGGGGGCAGGCGGTGGCGGCGCTGCGCGGCTTCTTCGCCCTGCGCGATTTCGTCGAGGTCGAAACCCCCTGTCTCCAGGTCTCGCCGGGGATGGAGCCGCATCTCAAATGGTTCGCCACCGCGCTGACCGACCCTTATGGCGGGCCGGACCGGCCGCTCTGTCTGCATACCAGCCCCGAATTCGCGATGAAGAAGCTGCTGGCCGGCGGGATGGAGCGGATCTGGCAGATGGCGCGGGTGTTCCGCAACGCCGAGCGGTCCGCCACCCACGCCCCCGAATTCACCATGGTCGAATGGTATCGCGCCGGGGCCGGGATCGAGGCGCTGATGGCCGACACCGAGGCACTGGTGCGGACCTGCGCCGAGGCGGTCGGGGTCGAGCAATTGCGGCGGGGCGGGCTGGTCTGCGATCCGTTCCTGCCCTGGCAACGGCTGTCGGTGGCCGAGGCCTTCGCCACCTATGCCGGGATCGACCTGCTCGCCACCGCGCCCGACCCGTTGCGGCCCGAGCGCGCCCTGATCGCGGCCGAGGCGGCGCGGATCGGAGTCTCGGTCAGCCCGTCCGACCGCTGGGACGACATCGTCTTCCGCATCATGTTCGACCGGATCGAACCCCATCTCGGTTTCGACCGGCCGACCATCCTCCATTCCTGGCCGCTGGCGATGGCGGCGCTGGCCCGGCCCGACCCGGACGACCCCCGCGTCGCCCAGCGTTTCGAGGTCTATGCCCTCGGGCTCGAACTCGCCAACGCCTTCGGTGAACTGATCGATCCGGTCGAGCAGCGCCGCCGCTTCGGCGAGGATCGGGCGCTGGCGACCGAATTGTATGGCGCCGCGCCGCCGCTCGACGAGGATTTCCTCGCCGCGCTGGCATTCGGCCTGCCGGATTCGGCCGGGATCGCCCTTGGCTTCGACCGGCTGGTGATGCTGTTGACCGGGGCGGAGCGGATCGATCAGGTGCTGTGGGCCCCGGTCGATGGCCCGGCGCCGCCGACCGTCTGACGAAAAATCCGGGGTGGGGGCTTCCCACCCCGGGCCGGGCGGGCTACATCTCGGACGGGCGTTGTTTCCCCCCGGCCCGGAGTGTCCCCCCGATGATCATTCGCGACCGTCCGCCCGGCTGGCGGCTGTTCTTCGCGGTGCGCGGCTCGATCCTGCACCGCATCAAGTGGGAGGTGCTGACCACCGTCACCATCGCCACCATCGTCACCCTGGTCCATGGACGGGTGTTCGAGATCAAGGTGACGCTGACTCCGATCCCGTTCAGCCTGATCGGGCTGGCGCTGGCGATCTTCCTCGGCTTCCGCAACAGCGCGACCTATGACCGCTGGTGGGAAGGCCGGCGCCACTGGGGCGACCTGACCATTCAGTGCCGTTCGCTGGCCCGGCTGATCCTGGCCCATCTCGGCCGGGCCGATCCGGTGCTGGCGGCGGTGCAGGTGCGGCGGCTGATCGCCTTCGCCCATCTGCTGCGCCACGCCCTGCGCGAGACGCCGGATCAGGACAGCGCCGCCTTCCTCTCTCCGGCCGATCAGGTGATGCTGGCCGACTCGGCCAACCGGACCGATGCGCTGCTGCGGGCGATCAGCCGCGATCTGGCCGAGGCTTCGGCGGCGCGGCGGATCGAGCCGATCCAATGCGCCCGGATCGAGGACGCCCTGACCGCCCTGGCCCGGGTCCAGGCCGGCTGCGAGCGGATCAAGGGCACGCCGCTGCCGTTTTCCTATACCCTGCTGCTGCACCGCACCGCGCATCTGTATTGCCTGCTGCTGCCGTTTGGGCTGATCGACAGCATCGGCTACACCACGCCGCTGGTGGTCGGGCTGATCTCCTATACCTTCTTCGGCCTCGACACGATCGCCGACGAGATCGAGAACCCGTTCGGCCTGCTGCCCAACCATCTGCCGCTGGAGGCGATCTGCCGGCGGATCGAGATCGACCTGCGCGACGCCCTGGGCGAGACCGACCTGCCGCCGCCCTTGGCCCCGGTCGAGTCCTGCCTGATGTAAAGGGACCGGGGTCCAGGGGCCTTCCGGCCCCTGGCGGGTGCGGGCGGCGCCCGCGCCTGTTTTTCCTTCCTTGACAGCGCCGGGCCCTTTCCCTTTCCTTCGCCCACCGGTTTTCGCGGGGGAAGGAGCACCAGAGATGACGCGCGCATTCGTTTTTCCGGGCCAGGGGTCGCAGGCGGTGGGGATGGGCCGCGAACTGGCCGAGGCCTTTCCGGTCGCCCGCGAGCTGTTCCAGGAGGTCGATGACGCGCTGTCGCAGAAGCTGTCGCTGCTGATGGCCGAGGGCCCCGAGGACGAACTGACCCTGACCGAGAACGCCCAGCCGGCGCTGATGGCGGTGTCGCTGGCGGTGGTGCGGGTGCTGGAGCGCGAGGGCGGGGTCGATCTGGCCCAGGCCGCGCGCTTCGTCGCCGGCCATTCGCTCGGGGAATATTCGGCGCTGGCCGCCGCCGGCACCTTCTCGGTCGCCGACGCGGCGCGGCTGCTGAAGATCCGTGGCCGGGCGATGCAGAAGGCGGTGCCGGTCGGAATCGGCGCGATGGCGGCGCTGATCGGGGTCGAACTCGACGCCGCGCGCGAGATCGCCGCGGCCGCCGCCGAGGGCGAGGTGTGCGAGGCGGCCAACGACAATGGCGGCGCCCAGGTGGTGGTGTCGGGTCACAAGGGCGCGGTCGAGCGGGCGATGAAGATCGCCGGCGAGCGCGGCGTCAAGCGCGCGGTGCCGCTGCCGGTGTCCGCCCCGTTCCATTGCGCCCTGATGCAGCCGGCGGCCGAGGCGATGGCCGAGGCGCTGGCGGGCGTGACGATGAACGCGCCGAAGGTGCCGGTGGTCGCCAACGTCACCGCCGCCCCGGTGACCGATCCGGCCGAGATCCGCGACCTGCTGGTGCGGCAGGTCACCGGCACGGTGCGCTGGCGCGAATGCGTGCTGACGATGCGCGACGCCGGAATCACCACCCTGGTCGAGCTGGGCTCGGGCAAGGTGCTGAGCGGGCTGGCGCGGCGGATCGACAAGAGCCTGTCGGGCAGCGCGGTCGGCACCCCGGCCGAGGTCGAGGCGTTCCTCGCCGGGCTGTGATCCCGGCGGGCAGACAACCAACGTAGGGGGGAATCCATGTTCGATCTCAACGGCAAGACCGCGCTGGTCACCGGCGCCTCGGGCGGCATCGGCGGGGCGATCGCCCGCGCCCTGCACGCCCAGGGGGCGGTGGTCGGCCTGCACGGCACAAGGCGCGAGGCGCTCGACACCCTGGCGGCCGAACTGGGCGAGCGGGTCCATGTCCTGCCGGCCAACCTGTCCGACCCGGCGGCGGTCGAGGCGCTGGCCAAGCAGGCCGAGGCGACGCTGGGCTCGCTCGACATCCTGGTCAACAATGCCGGGCTGACCCGCGACGGGCTGGTGCTGCGGATGAAGGACGAGGACTGGCAGACGGTGCTCGACGTCAACCTGACCGCCGCCTTCCGCCTGTGTCGCGCGGTGGTCAAGGGGCAGATGAAGCGCCGCTTCGGCCGCATCATCAACATCACCTCGATCGTCGGCGTCACCGGCAATCCGGGCCAGGTCAATTACGCCGCCTCCAAGGCCGGCCTGATCGGGATGAGCAAGGCGCTGGCCCAGGAAGTGGCCAGCCGCGGCATCACCGTCAACTGCATCGCCCCGGGCTTCATCACCTCGGCGATGACCGATGCCCTCAACGACGAGCAGAAGGCCAAGCTGCTGGCCGGCATTCCGCTCGGGCGGATGGGCGAGGTCGGCGAGATCGCCGCCGCGGCGGTCTATCTGGCCTCGGCCGAGGCCGGCTACGTCACCGGCCAGACCCTCCATGTCAATGGCGGGATGGCGATGATCTGAGCCGGCCGACCCGGGCGGCGAGGCTGGTCAAGGGGGGAAAAGTGTGCTACGAAACGGCACTTTTCGCCTGACAGGGGGCTGCGCCGCCCAGGCGCATAAGACGGTTTTTCCATCGGAACATGACTTTTTGAGGGATCACACATGAGTGACGTGGCCGAACGGGTTAAGAAGATTGTCGTCGAGCATCTGGGCGTCGAGGAAGCCAAGGTGACCGAGAACGCCAGCTTCATCGACGACCTGGGCGCCGACAGCCTGGACACCGTCGAGCTGGTGATGGCGTTCGAAGAAGAGTTCTCGGTCGAGATTCCGGACGATGCCGCCGAGAAGATCCTGACCGTCAAGGACGCGATCGACTTCATCACCAAGCAGCAGTCCGCGTAAGGGGAAGCCGGGCGCCGGCCGCCGCTCTCGGAGGGGAGGGCGGCGCCCCCGTATTCCTTTTTCCCGCGACTTTCGGAAAGCCAGGGTTTTCATGAGACGTGTCGTCGTCACCGGCATCGGCCTGACCACTCCGCTGGGCAACGGAGTCCAGACCACTTGGGAGCGGCTGCTGGCCGCCCAGTCCGGCATTCGTCGGATCGAGAGCTTCGATGTCTCCGATCTGCCTGCCCAGATTGCCGGTGTGGTGCCGCGCGGCACCGATCCGGGCCAACTCGATCTCGATTCCGTGGCTCCGGCCAAGGATCGCCGCCGCATGGACGATTTCATCGTCTACGGCCTCGCCGCCACCGCCGAGGCGGTCGCGGATTCCGGTTGGGTTCCGCCCGACGATGAATCCCGCGAACGCACCGGGGTGATGATCGGCTCCGGCATCGGCGGCCTGCCCAACATCGCCGACGGGGCGCTGACGCTCGAAAAGTCCGGCCCGCGCCGGATCAGCCCCTTCTTCATTCCCGCCGCCCTGATCAATCTGGTCTCCGGCCACGTTTCGATCCGTTACGGCTTCAAGGGTCCGAATCACGCGGTGGTGACGGCCTGCGCCACCGGCGCCCACGCCATCGGTGACGCCGCCCGCCTGATCGCCCTCGACGATGCCGACGTGATGGTCGCCGGCGGCGCCGAGGCCGCCGTCAGCCGCCTGGGCATCGCCGGCTTCGCCGCCGCCAAGGCGCTGTGCACCTCCTACAACGACCGCCCGACCGAGGCCTCCCGTCCGTGGGACCGCGACCGCGACGGCTTCGTGATGGGCGAGGGCGCCGGCATCGTCGTGCTCGAGGAACTCGAACACGCCAAGAAGCGCGGCGCCAAGATCTATGGCGAACTGATCGGCTACGGCATGTCGGGCGACGCCTATCACATCACCGCTCCGGCCGAGGACGGCAACGGCGCGGTGCGGGCGATGAAGGCCGCGCTGAAGCGCACCGGCCTGCCGCTCGAGGCGATCGACTACATCAACGCCCACGGCACCGCGACGATGGGCGACACCATCGAACTCGGCGCGGTCAAGCGGGTGTTCGGCGATCACGCCGCCCGGCTCAGCATGTCCTCGACCAAGTCGGCGATCGGCCATCTGCTCGGCGCGGCCGGCGCGGCCGAGGCGATCTTCTCGCTGCTGGCGCTGCGCGATCAGGTGGTGCCGCCGACCCTCAACCTGCACAATCCGGCCGAGGGCTGTGACGGCGTCGATCTGGTGCCGCTCGCCGCCAAGGAACGGCCGGTCAAGGTGGTGCTGTCGAACTCGTTCGGGTTCGGGGGCACCAACGCCTCGCTGGTGTTCCGCGCCGCGCCCTGACGTCGCGTCGCCCCGGAACAGGTGTTGTGGAAGGCTCCCGCCCCCGGCGGGAGCCTTCGTCACGTCGGCAGGGGAAAACAAAGTGACCCGGCGTTCGATTCTGCTCTCTCTGCTGGTTTTCGTGCTGCTGCTGGCGGTGGCCGGCGGCGGGCTGGCGTGGCGCGGCCATGTCGCCTTCGTCTCGCCCGGCCCGGCCCCGGCCCCGGTGACGGTGATCCTGCCCAAGGGGGCCGGCAGCGAGGCGATCGCCGCCCAGCTCGAACAGCAGGGGGTGATCGCCGACCGGCTGGTGTTCCTGATCGGGGCCAAGCTGCGCCGGGCCAACCTGCGCGCCGGCGAATACGCCTTTCCCGCCCATGTCTCGCCCGAGGAGGCGCTGCGCCAGATCGTCGAGGGGCGGGTGGTGGTGCACAAGCTGACGGTGGCCGAGGGGCTGACGGTGCGGCAGGTGCTGGACCTGGTCGAGGAGGCCGATTTCCTCGCCGGCCCGATCACCCGCCAGCCGGCCGAGGGCTCGCTGATGCCGGAAACCTGGCACATGCTGCGCGACGAGCCGCGCGACGAGGTTCTGGCGCGGATGGAAAAGGCGATGAAGCGCACCCTCGACGGGCTGTGGGCCGGGCGCGATCCCGCCGTGCCGCTGAAGAGCCCGCAGGAGGCGTTGATCCTGGCCTCGATCGTCGAGCGCGAGACCGCGCTGCCGGCCGAGCGGCCGCACGTCGCCCAGGTGTTCTACAACCGCCTCGCCCGGGGGATGCGGCTGCAATCGGATCCGACGGTGATCTATGGCGCCTCGGACCGGCTCGGCGTGCTCGACCGGCCGCTGACCCGGGCCGACCTCGACCGCGCCCATCCCTGGAACACCTACCAGATCGACGGTCTGCCGTCCGGCCCGATCGCCAATCCCGGCCGCGCCTCGCTCGAGGCGGTGCTGCACCCGCTGCCCGGCGACGATCTCTATTTCGTCGCCGACGGCAGCGGCGGCCATGCCTTCGCCCGCAGCCTCGACGACCACAACGCCAACGTCGCCCGCTGGCGCCAGATCGAACGCGTCCGGGCGCGCTGACCGGGGCTTGCGCGGGCGCTGCCCGCACCCGCCAGGAGCCAGCGGCTCCTGGACCAGCTTCGATGCAAGGGGTCCAAGGGGCCCCGGCCCTTGGCGGCACGAAACACCCCTTTATAGGGAAAAGGTCGCAGAACCTTTCCCTGTCGGAGGGGGAAAGCGTTGCCTTTCGGCAACGGTCCGCTTCGTTTTGTATCGCGGCCATGGTTTCGTCACACTTCGGGATTGCCTGCCCAACAATCCACCATGTATGAGTCGGGCTGCACAGCAAAGCGGCAGGGCCTCCCGGTCCGTCGCCAGACAAGTCCGGGAAGTTCGGCGGTGCCCGGGTGGCATGTGCCTTGCTGAACGCCGGATTGGTTCGACAGTTTCAGTTAGGGGGTATCTCTCATGGTTCGACACGATGTCCGCGGCCGGTCCCTGGTCACAGCGGCAATCCTGTCCGCCGTTCTCGGCTGTGGCGCCGCTCCGGCTCTGGCCGACGTTTCGCTGTATGACGCGAACGGCCTGAAGATCGACGGCGCCTTCACCGGCGGCGTTTCGCTGCTCACCTCGCCGGGCGCGCAGTTCGGCGCCGGCACCTACAGCGTGCCCGGGGCGCCCACCCATCGCATTTCCGGCCGCCCGTCCTGGAGCGAGCTGTTCCTGCATCCGGAACTGAAGGCGTCCTATGACACCGGCAGCTTCGGCAGCTTCTACGGCGACGTCAGCGCCCAGTTGACCGCCACCGGCGGTGACGGCGACGCCAGCCTTGTTTCCACCACCTATGGCCATCCGGTCCTGCTCGACGTCGAGAACCTGTATGCCGGCTGGCGGTCGGGCAAGGTGTTCGGCGACCTGCTCGACGAAGACGGCCTCGATCTGTCGGGCGGCCGTCAGAGCTTCCGCGTCGGCGACGGCTTCCTGATCAGCAGCGGCGTCGCCAATGGCGGCCAGCGTGGCGGCTGGTGGAACCAGTCCCGCACCGCCTTCAACCAGACCGGCCTCGCCAAGGTGTCGAAGGGTCCGTTCCGCGCCGACATCTTCTACCTGCAGAACGACACCTCGCAGGACAAGATGTACAATCTCGATCAGGCCAAGACCCAGGTGGTCGGCGGCAATTTCGAGATCTTCGAGAATGCCGACAAGGTCGAGGGCGGGCCGGAGCGTAACGGCGCCACCACCTTTGCCGACCGCAAGTGGTATGTCGGCCTGACCTACTTCAACGTGATCAACGCCAAGAGCGACGGTCAGTTCAGCTACGGCAGCGGCTTCGGCCGGCAGGCCGGCAACGCCTACACCGTCACCAACACCATCACCTCCAACCGCGATGGCATGAACGTCATCTCGGCGCATCTGGGCGGCAACTTCCTCTCGGCGGTGCCGGACTTCTCGCTGTACGGCAACGTCGTTTACGAATCCAACGACAGCGCCGGCAAGAAGGTCGACGCCAATGCCTGGTACATCGAGCCGGGCTACCAGCTGTCGAACGTGGCCTGGACTCCGAAGCTGTCCTATCGCTACGCGCATTTCAGCGGTGACGCCGATCCGAACAACCAGACCAAGACCGCCTACGATCCGTTCTTCTACAACGCGGTCACCCGTGGCTACGGCACCTGGTTCATGGGCGAGATCGTCGGCAACTACATCATCTCCAACAGCAACGTCAACGTGCACATGCTGAACTTCTCGGTCAATCCGCGCGATGACCTGAAGTTGTCGGCGTTGGCCTACATCTACAATTACGACGAGAAGAGCCAGTACAGCACCGGTTCGACCCTGGTGACTTCGGACTCCCTGGCTCGGGAACTCGATCTGGTCGCCGAATGGGCGATCACCGACAACGTGTCGCTGTCCGCTGCCGCCGCCGTGGCGGAATCGGGCCGTGGCTATCGCGATTACCTGAAGACCCAGAACGCCGGCCTCGGCGCGAAGGACGAGCTGTGGTGGCTCGGCGAGACCTCGCTGGTGGTCAAGTTCTAAGTCTTTGACACCATGCGGCGGCTTCGGCCGCCGCCGGGATACCCCCCGATCATTCCGGCTGGAAGACAGGTTCTTCCAGCCGGTTTTTTTTGTTCAGCACGGATTGGGGGGGGAAGGCCCCCTGGTCGGGCATGCGCCCCCCCTTTTTTTCCGGGGGGGCCGTGTCCCGCTCAGCGCGCCGACACGGTGCGCCAGTCGAGGCCGAACCGCGCCAGATATTTGCGCAGCCGGTCGGCGTCGTTGCCGGAGGTGCGGCGGGCCAGCGAAACGGCGAACAGGCGGCGGCCGGCCTCGGACAGCGAGTGGCTGTCGTGGCACACCCGCACTACCTCGGCGAGCTGGATGCGGTCGAAGGGGTCGATTTCGGCCAGGGCGGCGGGGGCGAGCAGGCGGTCGAGCCCGTCGCTGGCCGGTGCCGGCGCCGCGCCGCGCCACAGATGCTTCAGCCGGGCGATTTCCCGTTCGACGCAGGCGAGGTCGATCCGTCCGCGTGGGGCCAGCGTCGCCATCCGGGTGAGCGAAGCGCCGAGGTCGCGGAAATTGCCCGGCCAGGGCGCCCGGGGCGACAGGGCGAAGGCCAGATAGGCCTGCCGGGCCTCCTGATTGAAGGTGACGCGGCTGCCCTCGCCCCGGGCGAAGGCGTCCAGTTCGTAGGCGATGTTCGGCTCGATGTCCTCGCGCCGCTCGGCCAGCCCCGGCAGCGCGAAGGTCCACAGATTGAGCCGGGCGAACAGATCCTCGCGGAACCGGCCGGCGGCGACCGCCGTCATCAGGTCGCGGTTGGTGCCGGCGATCAACTGGAACGCCGATTCCACCTCGCGGTCGGCCCCGACCGGCAGGAAGCGCTTGTCTTCGATCGCCCGCAGGATCATCGCCTGTTCGTCGAGGCCCAGTTCGCCGATCTCGTCGAGGAACAGCATGCCGCCGTCGGCGCTGCGCAGCAGGCCGGGGCGGTCGGCCGCCGCGCCGGTGAAGGCGCCCTTGCGGTGCCCGAACAGGGCCGACATCGCGCCGTCGCCGCGCAAGGTCGCGCAATTGACCTCGACGAACGGCCCCGACACCTGATGCTTGTGCCGTTTCAGCTGGTAGATAAGCCGGGCCAGCCGGCTTTTGCCGGCGCCGGTCGGGCCCATCAGCAGCAGCGGGGCGCGGGAGCGGATCGCCACCTGCTCGATTTCGTCGATCAGGCGGTTGAAGACGGGGGCGCGGGTCTCGATGCCGGATTTGAGGAACGAGGTGCTTTCGCTCGCCTCGGCGGCGAAGCGGGTGGCGATGCCGTCATAGCGCGACAGGTCGAGATCGATCGCGGTCCACTGACCCTTGGGGTTCGCCTTCCCGTCGTGGCTGGGCGAGGTTTGCAGCAGCCGCCCGGGCAGGAAGCGGGCCTCGGTCAGCAGAAACAGGCAGATCTGGGCCACATGGGTGCCGGTGGTGATGTGGATCAGATAATCCTCCGCCTCCGGATCGAACGGGTAGCCGCGCGCGAAATCGAGCAGCTTGCCGTAGACCTCCTCGAACTCCCAGGGATCGGTGAAATCGAGCCGGCACTGCTCCACTTTGGTCGCGGGCGAGACCGCGACGATGTCCCGCGCCACGTAATCGGCGAGGCGGTCGTGCTGGCCTCCATGCAGCAGGACGAAGCGGTCGATCGGCAAATCCTCGTGCTGGCACAGGCCGACCGTCGGGCGCCATTTGCGCCAGCGCGAAGGTCCGAACTTGCTGGAATCCAGGGTCGTGCCGAGCAGGCCGATGACAACGATTGGCTTCATGCTCGAGATGATAGGATAAGATATTATCTTTTACGATAAGAGCCTGGCTCGGACGGTTCGGCTCCGTTCCCCGGCGGTGTCAAAAATAGTTGTTTTGTATCAGATGTAAGGCCGGCATCGGCCTCGCCTCGGCGGCAGCTGGCACGAGGTTTGCTTCTCGACAGACGCCGACGCGGTGCCGTCGGCGCGGGGCAACCAGGGGTGGCCGGACAGGGCAGGGCGCCCCACCGCGACTAGGGAGGACGGGATGGCCAACAAAAGTCTGTTCGCTTCGGCACTGGCGCGGCTGCTGCCCCGGGCCGACAGCCGCAACGCCGAGGGCGCTCCGGCCTATGCCTATGGTCCCGAGGCCCGGCTGGCCCACCTGGCCGCCACCGGCACCCTGGCCGACACGTTCTATGGCACCGCCGAGGCCCAACTGGCCGATGTGGTGGCGGCGGCCCGCGCGGTCGATCCGCTGTTCGTCGCCAAGGCGGCCGTCTATGCCCGGCGCTTCGGCGCGATGAAGGACATGCCGGCGCTGCTGGCCGCCTATCTCACCACAATCGATCCGGTGCTGGCGGCGCGGCTGTTCCATCGGGTGATCGACAGCGGGCGCATGCTGCGGACCTACGTCCAGATCCTGCGCTCCGGTCAGGTTGGCCGCAGCTCGCTCGGCACCCGGCCGAAGCGGTTGGTGCAGCACTGGCTGGAGCAGGCCACGATCGAGGATCTGATGGCGGCGGCCACCGGCACCGCGCCATCGCTGAAGGACATCGTGCGGATGGTCCATCCCCGGCCGGCCGATCCCGAGCGGCGGGCGTTCTACGGCTGGCTGCTCGACCGTCCCTACGACGTCGCGGCGCTGCCGGAGCCGATCGCCGCCTTCGAGGCCTGGAAGCCGACACGGGACGGCGCGCTGCCGCCGGTGCCGTTCTCCTGGCTGGTGGGACAGGCGCTGACGCCGGACCAGTGGGGGGAACTCGCCCTCCGGATGGGGGCGCAGGCGCTGCGTCTCAACCTCAACACCCTGGCGCGCCAAGGCGCGTTTCGGGTGCCCGGGGTGGCCGAAGCGGTGGCGGCGCGGCTGGAGGCGGCGGATCGGGCGCTGGGGCAGCCCTATCAGATGATGATGGCGCTGAAGGCGGTCGGTGCCGGCGTTCCGTTGCGGGTCCAGGCGGCGCTGGAAACGGTGCTGGAACGCGCGCTGGCGGTGGTGCCGCGGATCGAGGGCGCGGTCGTGGTCTGCCCCGACGTGTCCGGTTCGATGTCCTCGCCGTTGACCGGTCATCGCCGGGGGGCGACGACGGCGGTGCGCTGCGTCGACGTGGCGGCGCTGATCGCCTCGGCGTTGCTGCGCTCGAACCCGGAGGCGCGGGTGCTGCCGTTCGAACATCGGGTGGTGTCGGTCCGGGTCGAAGCTACGGCGCGGATCGCGGTCAATGCCGCCCGGCTGGCGGCGGTCGGCGGCGGCGGCACCAACGTCTCGGCCCCGCTGGTCCAGCTTGAGCGGGAGCGGGCCCGGGTCGATCTGATCGTCATCGTCTCGGACAACCAGTCCTGGGTCGATGCCCGCACCGACGGCGCCACCGCGACGATGCGGGCGTTTCGCCGGCTCCAGCGGCGCAACCCCGGGCTCCGGCTGGTCTGCATTGATCTGCAGCCCCACGGCTCGACCCAGGCGGCCTCGGGGGCGGACATCCTCAATGTCGGAGGCTTCTCCGACGCGGTGTTCGAGACGATGGCGCGCTTCGCCCGGGGCGAAAGCCGCGATTGGGTCGGGGAGATCGACAGGATGGAGGTGTGACGCAACAGGCCGTGGCGAATGCCGATGGGAATACATCGATCAGGGGCCCAGCCCCGCATGTCCAGCGTAGAGCGCCCGGGTCCCCCGGGAGACGCGGTTCGAATCCGCCCATCCGAGTGGTAGCTCAAGGACGTTCCCATCCCCCTCGTCGCCACGGCCTCCCGCCGGCGTCAGCCGGTGGGGCGGCGGGGCGCGGCGAATGCCGGGAGGACTACATCAGGGACAAGAAGGTTCGACTCCTTCCCGGCTGCGGCCGGAGACGTCCTCCCCCCTCTCGTCGCCGCGCCCTCCGTCCCGGGGAGCCCACATCACTTTGAAAAACAGCGGAGGTCTGGAGGCGCCAGCCTCCCGGCGGGGCGCGGGGCGGCAGCCCCGCCGGGGGCTCAGCCGGCCCGCACCGAGGTCAGGAAGGCATGGACCTCGCCGTCGAGGCGCTGGGCCTCGCTGGCGAGTTGGCGGGCGGCGGCGAGCACCTCGCCGGCGGCGCCCTGGGCGGCGTGGTTGGTGGTGCGCAGCCCGTCGAGATGGTCGCCCACCGCCCTTGTGCCCTCGACCGCGTCGCGGGCGTTGCGGGCGATCTCGCCGGTGGCGCTCTGCTGGCGTTCGACCGCCCCGGCGATCGCCGCCGCCACCTCGTTGATGGTGGTGATGGTGGTGCCGATCTGGTCGATCGCGCTGATGGCGTCGCGGGTGGCGTCCTGGACGGTGGCGATCTGGGCGCCGATCTCCTCGGTGGCGCGCGCGGTCTGGTTGGCGAGGTGCTTGACCTCGTTGGCGACCACCGCGAAGCCCTTGCCGGCCTCGCCGGCCCGCGCCGCCTCGATCGTCGCGTTCAAGGCCAGCAGGTTGGTCTGGTTGGCGATGTCGGTGATCAGGGCGCTGACCTCGCCGATCTTGCCGACGGCGGCGGCGAGGCCCTGGACCAGGGCGTCGGTGCGCTTCTGCGACTGCACCGCCTCGGCCGAGATCTGGTTGGAATGGCGCACCTGCCGGCTGATCTCGGCGATCGATTCGCTCAACTGGTCGGCGGCCGAGACCATCACCGTGGCGTTGTCGCTGGCCTGCCCGGCCGAGGCCGACACCCGGTCGGCGGCGGTGGCGACGTCGGACACCGTGCGCGACATCAGCTCGGCCGCCTGCTGCATCTGGCTGGCGGTCGAGCCGATCACCTGGGCCACCTGCTGGACGCTGCCCTCGAACTGGTCGGCCATCTTGAGCGCGCCCTGGCGCCGTTCGGCGGCGGCGGCGCGGCGCTGTTCCTCCTGGTCGCGGCGCAGGTGGTCGGCCTCGCGCGCTTCGTCGCGCAGCACCTGGATCGACTGGGCCAGCACCCCGATCTCGTCGCCGCGCCCGGTCCGCACCGCCCCGGCGGCGTCGGCCTCGTAATCGCCCCCGGCGAGGCGGCGGGTGACCTCGGACAGCCGCACCAGCGGGGTCGAGATGTGGCGGCCGAGCAGCAGCACCCAGCCGAGCGAGATCAGGGTCAGCAGCAGGGCGGCGACGATCTGCTGGCCGGCCGAGGTCCAGAACCGCCGGTCGAGATCGTCGAGATAAAGCCCGGTGCCGACGGTCCAGCCCCACGGCTCCAGCCGCACCGCCACCGTCATCTTTTCGCTCGGCTCGGTCTGGCCCGGCTTGGGGAACAGATAGCGCACCACGCCCCCGCCGTGGCGGGCGCCGGCGATCAGGTCGCGGATGAAGGCGACCCCGCGCGCGTCGGTGCGGTCGAGCAGCGAGCGCCCCTCCAGCTGTGGCGAGCCGGGATTGAGCAGCATGGTGCCGTCGTCGGTCAGGACGAAGATGTAATTGTTGGCCTCGCCGGCCCGCACCTGGCGCAACTGGGCCAGGGCGCGGGCCTTGGCCTCGGTTTCGGCCACCTCGCCGCGTCCGGCCGCCTGGAGGTGGCTGGCGGCGGCGTCGCGGGCCAGCGCGGCGGTCTGGCCCAGCGCGCCGGCCCGTTCCTCGACCATGCCGTTCCACTGCGTGGCGAGCGCCAGCGCGGTCAGCGCGCCGAACCCCAGCACCCCGCCGACGACGGTGGAGAGGAGTTTCCAGGAAAGGGGAAGGTTGCCGATCATGTCGTTGCCGCCGCCCGTCGTGAAACAATTGTAACGAAGTCTAGGCTGCCGCGCCGGCTTCGGCAACGATCGCGGGCGGCCGGGTAAGCAAAATCCCGCAGATCCTGGTTTTTTATTATTCTCATTCCGGGGAGTCGCGCCGGCAAGGCGCTTCCGTCGGCGGGGGAAGCGCCCTACAGTCGGGCCGGACCGGCGCCGGGTGGCGCGCGGCAGGGCGGAGGCGGATGAACAACAGCAGCGACCGGGGGCGGATCGTCGCCGTGCTCGGTCCGACCAACACCGGCAAGACCCATTTCGCCCTCGAGCGGATGCTGGGCCACGCCAGCGGGATGATCGGCTTCCCGCTGCGGCTGCTGGCGCGCGAGAATTACGACCGGATCGTCCGGCTCAAGGGGGCGGGGGCGGTGGCGCTGATCACCGGCGAGGAGCGGATCCTGCCGCCGCATCCGCGCTGGCTGGTCTGCACGGTCGAGGCGATGCCGCTCGACCGCCGGGTCGCCTGCCTCGCCATCGACGAGATCCAGCTCTGCGCCGACCCCGAGCGCGGCCATGTCTTCACCGATCGGCTGCTCCATGCCCGGGGCGAGCAGGAGACTCTGTTCCTCGGCGCCGACACCATCCGCCCGCTGCTGCGCCGGCTGGTGCCCGAGGCCGAGATCGTCACCCGGCCGCGCCTGTCGAAGCTGGTCCATGCCGGCCCGCGCAAGCTCGACCGGCTGCCGCCGCGCTCGGTGGTGGTGGCGTTCTCCGCCGCCGAGGTCTACGGGCTGGCCGAGAGCGTGCGGCGCGCCCGGGGCGGGGCGGCGGTGGTGCTGGGGGCGCTCAGCCCGCGCACCCGCAACGCCCAGGTCGCGCTGTATCAGGCCGGCGAGGTCGATCACATCGTCGCCACCGACGCGATCGGGATGGGCCTCAACATGGATGTCGATCACGTCGCCTTCGCCGCCCTGCGCAAGTTCGACGGGCGCGGCCCGCGCCCGCTGGCCCCGGCCGAGATCGCCCAGATCGCCGGCCGCGCCGGCCGCCACCTCAATGACGGCAGCTTCGGCACCACCGCCGACGCCCCTCCGCTCGATCCCGAGCTGATCGAGGCGGTCGAGAACCACCGTTTCGACCCGCTGCGCAGCCTGATGTGGCGCAATCGCGACCTGCGCTTCACCTCGCCGCGCGCGCTGCTGGCCAGCCTCGACCGGCCGCCCGACCGCGCCGGCCTGACCCGCGCCCGCGATGCCGACGACCAGCGCGCCCTGGCGGCGCTGGCGGCCGATCCGGGGGTCGAGGCGCTGGCCGGCGGTCAGGCCCGGGTCCGGCTGCTGTGGGAGGTGTGCCAGATCCCCGATTTCCGCAAGACGATGGATGAATCCCACGTCCGCCTGCTGAAATGGGTGTTCGTCGCCTTGGCGGGGCCGCGCGGCCGGCTGCCGGAGGACGGGCTCGCCGCCGCGATCGAGCGGCTCGACCGCACCGAGGGCGAGATCGACACCCTGGTCGCCCGCATCGCCGCGATCCGTACCTGGACCTTCATTTCCCATCGCGCCGACTGGGTCGAGGATCCCGGCCACTGGCAGGGCGTCACCCGGGCGATCGAGGACCGGCTGTCCGACGCGCTGCACCAGCGCCTGACCAACCGCTTCATCGACCGCCGCACCGCCGTGCTGCTGCGCCGGCTGCGCCAGCCCGAGGCGATGCGGGCCGAGCTGGACGCGGGCGGGGCGGTGACGGTCGAGGGCCATCTGATCGGCCGGCTCGACGGGCTGAGCTTCGCCCCGGCCCCGGCCGAAAACGGCGGCGCCGCCCGGGTGGTCGCCGCCGCCGCCGGCCGCGCCCTGCAAGGCGAGATCGCCGCCCGGGTCGAGCGCCTGCTCGCCGCCGAACCCGCCGCCTTCACCCTCGACCCTTGCGGGATGCTCTGGGACGGCGCGGTGGTCGCCACCCTGCGCCCCGGCACCGATCCGCTGAAGCCGCTGGCCGAGCCGGTATCGTCCGACCTGCTGGCCCCGGCGGCGCGCGACCGGCTGCGCCGCCATCTCACCGCCGCCGCCCGCGCCCGGATCGCCGAGGCCTTCGCCCCGCTGCTGCGCGCCACCGAGGCCGGCCTGACCGGGCCGGCGCGCGGGCTGGTCCACCATCTGGTCGAGGGCTGGGGCTCGGCCGCGCGCGGCCCGGCCCGCGCCACCCTGGCCCTGTTGACCCCCGCCGACCGGCAGGCGCTGGCCAGGCTCGGCATCCGCCTCGGCCAGCACGCCCTGTTCCTGCCGGCGCTGCTGAAACCGCCGGTCCAGGCGGTGCGCGCCCTGTTGTGGAGCCTCGCCGCCGACCGTCCGCCGCCGCCGCTGCCCGGTGCCCGCACCGCGCTGGAACTCGGCCCCGACGACCCGGCCGATTTCTATCCGGCGGTCGGCTATCCGCTGCGCGGCGGGGTGGCGGTGCGGGCCGACATCCTCGAACGGGTGGCCCAGACCGCCCGCGCCGCCGCGCGCGGCGGGCCGTTCGTGCCCGGTCCCGAGCTGTGCGGCCTGCTCGGCCTCGGTCCAGACCCGGTGCGCCGCCTGCTGGCCGGGATCGGGTATCAGCCCGTCGCCACCCCGCCCGGGGCGATGCGGTCCCGCGACCCGCGCGGGCTGCCGCCCGCGAACCCGCCCGGGGCGGAGCCCCGGACCCCCCTGGTATCGAAAAAATGAGGGGTTTGGGGAGCTTTGCTCCCCAAGCGGGGTGGCGGGGCGGCAGCCCTGCCCAACGGCTTGGTGTGTCGCGCGAGACTTCCGGGCCGGGGGTCGGTAGTGTCGGCTGACGGGGGCCGGCGCGGCCGCCCTGGCCTGGAGTGACCATGATTTCGTCCCGACCCTTCGCCTTCAACGCGGCGATGCCGTTCATCATGCTGACGGTGCTGATCGACATGGTGACGATCGGGGTGATCGTTCCGGTGCTGCCGGCGCTGGTCGGCGGCTTCACCGTCTCGCCGGCCGAGCAGGCGTTCTGGTTCGGGGTGGTGATGGTCGCCTTCGGCTTCGCCAACCTGATCGGCACCCCGGTGCTGGGGGCGCTGTCGGATTCGTTCGGGCGGCGGCCGGTGCTGCTGCTGGGGTTCTGCGGGCTCGGCCTCAACCTGTTCGCCACCGGTCTCGCCAGCGCGCTGTGGATGCTGATCGCGGTGCGGCTGGTCGGCGGGGCGTTGCAGGCCAACGCGGCGGTCGCCAACGCCTATGTCGCCGACATCACCCCGCCCGAGCAGCGCGCCCGCCGCTTCGGCCTGCTCGGGGCGATGTTCGGGGTCGGCTTCATCGTCGGGCCGATGCTGGGCGGCAGCCTGGGGGCGATCGATCTGCGCCTGCCGTTCTTCGTCGGCGGCGGGCTGGCGATGGTCAATCTGCTCTATGGCTGGCTGGTGCTGCCGGAATCGCTGCCGCCCGAACGGCGCCGGCCGTTCCGCTGGCGCGCGGTCGATCCGCTGGCCTCGTTCTCGGCCCTGCTCCGGCTGCGCGGGGTCGGCGGGCTGGCCTTGGTGCTGGCCCTCAACGCGCTCGGCCAGTTCCTCCAGTTCACCAGTTGGGTGCTGTTCACCAGCTTCAAGTTCGGCTGGGGGCCGGAACAGAACGGCTGGTCGCTGGCGGCGGTCGGCGGGATGGCGGTGCTGGTGCAGGGGCTGCTGCTCGGCCGCCTGCTGCGCTGGTTCACCCCGCGCAGCCTGGCCCTGGCCGGGCTGGCCTCGTGCAGCCTCGCCTGTATCGGCTTCGGCGCCGTCCCCGAGGGCTGGATGATCTATGCGGTGATCCTGCTCAACCTGCTCGGCTATACCGTCAGCGCCACCCTCAACAGCCTGATCTCCGCCGCCGCCGACGCCCGCACCCAGGGGCAGGCGCTGGGCGCGGTCAGCGCCCTCAACAGTCTGGCCGGGGTGGTCGCCCCGCTGGTCGGCGCGCCGCTGCTGGCGGCGGTGTCGCATCTGCCGCCCGGCGACTGGCGGATCGGCCTGCCGTTCTATGCCTGCGCCCTGTTGCAGGGGGCGGCGCTGCTGGCCTACCTGCCCTATTATTTCCGCCGGCGCTGAGGTTCAGTCGATCGCGATGACGACGTGGGCGGCCTGGACCAGCGCCCACACCGGATCGCCCGGGGCGAGGGCCAGTTCCTCGGCGGCGGCGCGGGTGACCAGCGCCGACAGGGTCTTGCCCTCGCCGAGATCGATCGTCACCGCGCTGCCGACCGGGCCGTCGTCGCGGCGGGCGACCCGGCCGGGGAGGGCATTGGCGGCGCTGCTGGCCGGCCGCGCCGGGCCGGGCGCCAGCACCACCACACTGGCGGCGATCAGCGCGGTGACCTCCTGCCCCGGCGTCAAGGCGAGGTCGGCGGCACTGTCGGCGGTGACCAGGGCGGTGAGGGTGACGGTCTGGTTGAGCCGCAGCGTCACCGCCTGATTGACCCCGTCCGGCCGCAACGCTTCGATCCGGCCACGGATGGCGTTGCCGGCGGTGGTGCGCAGGCCGATCCGGCTCAGCAGCAGCGGCGGGTCGAGCCCGGGGCTGCCGGCGGACAGCAGGTCGGCCACCCGCTCCAGCCGGTCCTCCAGCAGGCGGAAGGCGCGGATCAGCGCCTCGCCCTCGGCGGTCAGGCTGGCGCCGCCGCCATGGCGGCCGCCGCTCTGGGCGGCGAACACCGGACGCGGCAGCAGGTTGTTGACGGCGTTGAGCGCTTCCCACGCCCCCTTGTAGCTGAGCCCGACCGCCTCGGCGGCGGCGGCGATGCTGCCCAGCCGCGACAGTTCCTCCAGCAGGCGGATGCGGTCGCGCCCCACCGCGCCGCGCCCCGACCGGCGCAGCGCCAGCGTCGCCTCGATCCGTTCCCCGTCCCCATCCATCCCGCTGTCGCCGTCCTTCGTCGCCGTCCGCCGCGCGGACTATATGCGAACTATATAACGGAGGCGCAGAGGAAGGATAGCGACGGATCAGGAGGCGGGCTGCTGCCCGCGCCCGCTTGGGGCGATGCCCCAAACCCCCTTCTTTTTTGAAAACAAAGGAGGTCCGGGGCATCGCCCCGGTTGGGTTTGGGCGAAAGCCCAATGGGATGGAGGCGCTCAGTGATGGGGGAACAGCCGGTCGCCGTGGCGGTCGAGGAAGGCCAGCGCCGAATCGTAGCCGATCGTGAACAGCCGCTTGCCGTTGGAATAGGACCAGTCGAGCACCTCGGGCAGGTCGTCTTCCGGCACGTCGAACGGCAGCACCAGCAGGTCGCTCTTGGCGCCCTCGGACCGGCGCCAGCCATTGTTGTGCTTGAGGGCGAACAGTTCGAGGTTGCTTTCGGCCACCTTGACCAGCGGGATGATCATCGACTGCACCCACGAATCGTAAAGATTGCGCGGGCGCCGCACCAGCGGGCTGCTGCCCAGCACGTCGAGCACGACGATGGTCTCGAGGCCGGTATGCTTCTCGACCAGATCCCGGAAATTGAGCGCGTCGTGCGAGGCCGCCTCGTAATAATGATCCTCCCCCATCTGGTAGGGGCCGTAGATGAAGGGAAAGGCGAAGGCGGCGCGGAAATGATCGGGGGTGATCTCCTCCTTCGAGAAGTCCTCCATGATTTCCTGATCGATGTTGTAGGCGTTGAGATAGAAATAGGGCTCGATGTCGCGGATGCGGTCGAAATCGACCAGCTTTTCCGCCCACGGCACCCGGGCGCACAGGCCGAGCGAGTTGGGGGTGACCGCGCTCGGGGTCAGCGTCGCCGTCATCAACTGGGTCCAGTCGCGCCAGAAGCGCGGCAGCGCCTGATCGAAGCCGAAGCCGCCCGACTGGCCCAGCAGCGCGCCGCCGAACAGGGTGCGCGACCAGTCGGCCCACGGTCCCGGCTTGTGGAACACCTTGTAATCGACCGGAAACTGGCGGTAGATCCGGTCATCGACATAGGCCTCGATCCAGTTGCGCAGCGCCTCGGACGGGGCGGCGTCGCGCGGGGCCAGCCACAGCAGCGACACCAGACCGCCGGCGCCCGAGCTGGTCACCACGTCGAAGCGGACCCGCTGGTCCTCGAACGCCGCCAGCGCGCCGGCCATCAGGGCCGAATTGGGGGCGCCGCCGCCCAGCACCAGCGCGGTGCGGCTGGCGGATTCGGACATCGCGGCGTTGCGGGCGCTCTTGGCGGCCTGTTTCTGGTGCAGGCGCTGCGCCTTGGGATGGAGATGTTGCATGGTCGGGCTCGTTTGCAGGGGGGAATGCCAGACCAGCCTATCGCCCTAAACGAGAGGACTTAAACAAATCATCAGCCATAAAGGACAAGATATATCCGCGAATATACGTAGACATTAGAAAATGACCGAGTCCTACCCTAAAGGGGAAGGTCGGGCGAAAAACATCGCAAATTTTAGGCGTCTTTTGCCGTCGTCGCGCGGCGGGCGTCAGCGCAGGCTGACGCCGTCCCCGTCCCCGTCGGCATCGAGCCGGCGGCCGGCGAGCGGCAGCGCGGCGGCTTCGCTCAGTTCGAACCGCTCGAGCCGGCCGGCCGCGTCGAAGCCGGCGTCGGCGATGTCGCCGCGCTCGGTCCCGGCCTCGCGCAGCGGAGCGTCGAACAACCGGGTCAGGCGGAACTGGCCGGGGGCCAGCACCGGCGGGGCGGCGGCGCGCAGGGCGCGGGCGGAATCGACGTCGAGCCCGAGCACGATCGCCCGCCGGCCCAGCCAGGGCCTTACCGCCTCCCAGGCGATCAGGCGCTGGTCTTCCGCCCGCGCCGAGCCGGCGGGCAGGGCGGCGATCACCCCGGTGATGGCGCCGTCGGCCGACAGCACCAGATCGGCCACGCTGGCGATCCGGTCGCCGGCCGGGAGGTGGAGCGGCCGGCCGAGCAGGTCGCGGCCGTGCCACAGCGCCGGCGGCACCGCCTCGGGGGCGGTCGGGGCCTCGGCCACCGCCGGGGGGGTGGCGAGGGCGGTCCCGGCGGCGGCCGGCGTCACCAGGGATTCGATCCGTTCGACGGTGAGGCCGTCCTCGTCGGGCTGACCGTGATCGGCCAGGAAGGCCCGCGCCGCCGCCCGGGTCCGGGGCCCCCATCGCCCGTCGATCGGGCCGACCGTGTAGCCGAGTTCGCCGAGGCGCTGCTGAAGCGCGCGGACCGGATCGGCCGGCGCCGGGCGGGCGGGGGTGCGGTCGAAATCGGCATCGATCTGGCGGTATTCCTCGGGCAGGCGCGACGCCGCCCCGGCCGGCCCGGCCAGCATGGCTCCGATCACCACCAGACCCGTCATCGCCACCGCCCGCATTGTCGCCGTCCCCTTGCGCTTTTTCGTCAAAAACGACCTCCAGCCTGTCACAGCGCCCCGCTTTTGCAAAGGGCGGGGTCAGTCCGTTTCCTCGGTCACCGCATGCTGGCGGCACCACATCGCGGCATAGGTGCCGCCGGCGGCGAGCAGGGTGTCGTGGCGGCCGCGCTCGACGATCCGGCCCTCCTCCAGCACCAGGATCTCGTCGGCCTCGACCACGGTGGACAGGCGGTGGGCGATCACCAGGGTGGTGCGGTGGCGCGACAGCTCGCGCAGGCTGTCCTGGATCTCGCGCTCGGTCTGGCTGTCGAGCGCGCTGGTGGCCTCGTCGAACAGCAGGATCGCCGGCTGCTTGAGGATGGCGCGGGCGATCGCCACCCGCTGGCGCTCGCCGCCCGACAGCTTGAGGCCGCGCTCGCCCACCCGGGTGGCGTAGCCGTCGGGCAGGGCCAGGGCGAAATGGTGGATCCGCGCCAGCCGCGCCGCCCGCTCGATCTGCTCCTGGCTGGCGTCGGGGCGGCCATAGGCGATGTTGGCGGCCAGGGTGTCGTTGAACAGCACCGCGTCCTGCGGGACGATGCCGATCGCCGCGCGCAGCGAGGCCTGGGTGACCGCGCGCAGATCCTGGCCGTCGATGCGGATCGATCCGGCCTCGACATCGTAGAAGCGGAACAGCAGGCGCGACAGGGTGCTCTTGCCGGCGCCCGAGGGGCCGACGATCGCCACGGTGCGCCCGGCCGGCACGGTGAAATCGATCCCGCCCAGGATCTCGCGCTCGGGCTGGTAGCCGAACCGCACCCCCTCGAAGCGGATCTCGCCGCCGGCGAGGCGCAGCGGGCGGGCGTCGGCGGCGTCGGCCACCTCCGGCCGTTCCGCCAGCAGCCGGTACATCGCCTCGAGGTCGGTCAGCGACTGGCGGATCTCGCGATAGACCGCGCCGAGGAAATTGAGCGGCAGATAGAGCTGGACCAGATAGGAATTGACCAGCACGAAATCGCCGACGCTCATCGTCCCGGCGGCGACGTCGCGGGCGGCGCAGATCATCACCAGGGTCAGGCCGGCGGCGATGATCGCCCCCTGGCCGATGTTGAGCAGCGACAGCGACACCTTGGAGCGGGTGGCGGCCTGCTCGTACTGGCGCAGCGAGCGTTCGTAACGCTCGGCCTCGTGGGCCTCGGCGCCGAACGCCTTGACCGTCTCGAAATTGATCAGGGATTCGACCGCCCGCGCCGCCGCGTCGGTCTCGGTGCGGTTCATTTCGCGGCGGAAGCGGGTGCGCCAGTCGGTCACCACCAGGGTGAAGGCGATGTAGAGGGCGATGGTGCCGCCGGTGATCACCGCATAGACCCCGCCATACAGCCCCCACAGCACCGACACCACCAGCGCGATCTCAAGCAGGGTCGGCAGGATGCTGAACAGCAGGAAGCGCAGCAGGAACTCGATCGCCCGGGTGCCGCGGTCGATCGCCTGGGTCACCTCGCCGGTGCGGCGGTCGAGATGGAAGCGCAGGCCGAGGCGGTGGAGATGGCGGAACACCGCGAGCCCGGTGACCCGCACCGCCCGCTGGGCCACCGCGATGAAGGCGATGTCGCGCAGCTCGGCGAAGGCGCCGGCCATCGTCCGGGCCACGCCATAGGCCAGCAGCAGCCCGACCGGGGCCACCACCGCCAGCGGCGCGGCGGGGTGGGCGAGGGCATCGACCGCCTGCTTGTAGAGCACCGGCACCCCGACGGTGACCGCCTTGGCCAGGGCCAGCAGCAGCATCGCCACCACCACCCGGCCGCGCAGGCCGGGTTCGCCCGCCGGCCACAGCAGCGGCAGCAGGGCGCGCAGGGTGCGCCAGTCGGTATCGGCCGGGGCCGCCGCGCCGCCCGCCGCATCGTAGGACCGTCTTCTTCGCATCGCTGCATCATGGCGGTCCGGCGCCCCCGCCGCAACCGTCGCCATGGCGCCGGCCGGGCCGGATGTCACCGTTCCGTCGTCTTCCCCCGGTTGCGCCGCGCCGCGGCAATCCCCATCTGTCAGGCCGAACCCTGTTGCGAGCCCCCCCGCCGATGCGACACCCCACCCTTGGCGACCAGGCCGGTTGCGTCGACTGGAAAAAGGTCGCGTTGCAGGTCTATACGCCGGATGAGCCGTTCTTCTTCCTGGTGCGCCAGACCTTCCGCCGTCTCGGCACCGCCACCATCGGCCGGCTCGGGGCCGAGGCGGCGGGCGGCGGCGATCTCGCCCTGATCGATCTCGCCGCCGACCCCGAAGGCGGTCTGGCGGCGATCGCCCGGCTGCGCGCCGCCGCCGCCGCCCGGCCATTGCTGGTCGCCGCCCCCTCCAGCCTCGCCGGCCCGCTGGCCGAGGCCCACCGGCTGGGGATCGACGGGGTGGTGCCGAAGCCGGTGTCCGGCCACGAACTGACCCTGCGGGTGGCCGAGGTGCTGACCAAGCCGCGGGCTCCCGCCGCGCCGATGCCGCTGCCGCTGCGTCCGGCGCCGGTTCCCCCCCCGTCTCCCGCCGCCGCGCCCGCGCAGCCGGTCCCGTCTCCCGCCGCCGCGCCCGTCGCGCCGGCCCCGGCCGCTCCGCCGCGCCCCCCCGTCCGCTTGGGTGGCGAGGATCTGGCGCCGCCCCCCGCCGCCCCGATTTCCCCGCCGGCCGCCCGCCTGAGCGGCGACGATCTGGCCCCGCTGCCGGTGCGGCCGACCCTGCGGTCGGGGCCGCTCGAAACCGCGCCGCCGCCGGTCGAGCCGGCGCGGCCGTCATGGCAGGACGCGCTCGACCCGGCCGCCGCGCCGGTCACGTCGGGACGCGGCGGGCTCGATCTCGCCCCGCTGCTGGCCGAGCATCGCCGCTGGCTCGACAGCGCCGGCACCGAGGGATGCCGGCTGACCCTGCCCGACGCCGATCTGGCCGGGGCCGGCCTGGCCGGCGCGGTGCTGCCCAAGGCGACGCTGCGCGGGGTTGACCTGTCCGACGCCGACCTGACCGCGGCCCGCCTCGACGGGGCCGATCTGCGTCAGGCGGTGCTGTCGGCCGCCGACCTGCGCGGGGCCGATCTCGGCGTCGCGGCGCTGCGCCACGCCAAGCTCGACCTGTGCCGCCTTGACGGCGCCAGCCTGCGCGGGGCCGACCTGTCCGGGGCGGTGCTGCGCGGCGCCCAACTGGCCGGGGCCGATTGCGCCGGCGCGATCCTGACCGGGGCCGATCTCGGCGGCACCGACCTGTCGGCGGTGGAGAACCTGACCCAGAAGCAGGTCGAGCGCAGCCGCTGCGACCTCGACACCAAACTGCCGCCCGGCCTCAACCGCCCGCCGGGAGCGGAAGGCGCCGTCTAATTCCCGGTCCCCGTCCCACCTCAGGAGCGCCATGCCCGCCTTGCCTTCCTCGGTTTCCCCCAGCCTCGGCCGTGGCCTGCGGGCGGCGGCGGTGGCGCTGCTGTCCTATCCGGTGGCGTTCGGCTTCACCAGCCTGATCCACCCCGAGTCCGCCCAGTTCGGGGCGATGTGGGCGGCGGTGTCGGGATTGGCGGTGTCGCAGGATGACCCGATCTCGGGCCGTGACGGCGCGATCCTGCGCCTGGGCGGCACCCTGATCGGCGCGGCGATCGCCGCCGCCACCCTCAGCCTGTTTCCGTTCTCGGCGGTGGGGCTGGGGCTCGCCGTCGGGCTGGCGATGGCGCTGGGCAGCCTGTTCCGCCTCAGCGACGGCGGCCGGCTCGCCGCGATCACCGTCACGGTGATCATGATCCTCAGCGTGATCAATCCCGGCCTGTCACCGCTGGGCAACGCCCTGCTGCGGACGCTGGAGGCCGGAGTCGGCGCCGGCATCGCCCTGGCGGTGGCCTGGGTCTGGGTGCTGCTGACCCGCCGCTGAGCGCCTTTCGGGTGGAGGGCCCCCGGCCCTCCGCGGGATCGCCAAGGGGCGCGCCCCTTGGCCGGCTTGCCGGTCAGGCGGCGACGCGCTCCGGACGGCGCCGATGCAGCAGGATGTAAACCACCCCCCCGGCCATGATGGTGCCCCCGGCCACGGCGACGGTGGCGGCGGGTCCGATCTGCCCGGCGAGCAGCCCGCCCGCCAGGGTGCCGAACGGGGCCATGCCGACGAACATCATCGAATAGAGCGCCATGGTCCGGCCGCGATAGGCGTCGGGCACCTTGAGCTGGATCAGGGTGTTGGTCGAGGAGGTCTGGATCATGAAGGCGAAGCCGGCGACCAACTGGATCGCCGCCGACAGCCACAGCCAGGGCGACAGGCTGAAGCCGATCAGGCACAGGCCGAACAGCAGGGCGCCGCGCGCCGGCCAGGGATCGAGCCCGGCCGGACTGGTGCGGGCGGCGAGGCGCAGCGCGGCGAGGAAGGCGCCGAGGCCCGAGGCGCTCATCAGCAGGCCGAGGCTGGCCGCGCCGCCGCCGAGGATGCGGTCGGCGTAGATCGGCAGCAGCACCGCCAGGAACATCGCCATCAGGCTGGACAGGCCGAGCATCCCCATCAGGTCGCGGATCGCCCCCTGGCCCAGCACGAAACGGATCCCCTCGCCGATCGAGGCGAACACCCCGAGCCGGGCCTCGGCGCGCGGCGGCCGGGGGGCGAGCCGCATCGCCAGCAGCCCGGCCAGCACCGCGACGAAGCTGGCGGCGTTGAAGGCGAAGCACCAACCCTCGCCCCCGGCGGCGACCAGCAGGCCGGCGACCGCCGGGCCGAACAGGCGGGCGCCGTTGAACAGCGAGGAATTGAGGGCGATGGCGTTGGCGAGATCCGCGCGCTCGACCATCTCGACCACGAACGACTGGCGGGTGGGGATGTCGAAGGCGTTGGTGATCCCGAGCAGGGCGGCGATGGTGAACAAGGCGGGCAGGGTGATCTCGTCGCTCAGCGTCAGCGCCGCCAGCAGCACCGCCAGCGCCATCGACACCGACTGGGTCAGCAGCAGGATGCGGCGGCGGTCGAAGCGGTCGGCCACCACCCCCCCCAGGGTCGAGAGCAGGAACACCGGCCCCTGGGCGACGAAGCCGATCAGCCCGAGCATCTCGGACGAGCCGGTCATCCGGTAGACCAGCCAGGACTGGGCCACCGACTGCATCCAGGTGCCGATCAGCGAGATCAGTTGTCCGGTGAAGAACAGGCGGTAATTGCGGTGGTGCAGCGCGCGCAGCAGAGAGGGCATCGGCTCCGGGATCCGGTCGGTCTGGCTGAGAGGTGGGATCGAACCCCCGCCGCCGGAAGCCGGCCGTTCGGCATGGCTGCCGTGCGCCGGCCCGGTGCCGGGGGGCGTCAGGTCACCCCGCCATCCTCGTCGTCGTGATGAAAGCAGGAGGGCGGCAGCGGCGGGGCGGTGGTGCCGTCGGGCAGCAGGCGCTCGTCGCCTTCCAGCACTCGGTGCATGATCACCACATCGACCCAGCGGCCGAATTTCAGCCCGACCCCGCGCAGCACCCCTTCCTGGGCGAAACCGCGCGAGCGGTGCAGGGCGATCGAACCCTGGTTGGCCGAATCGCCGATCACCGCGATCATCTGGCGATAACCGAGCTGGGTGCAGCGTTCGATCAGGGCGGAGAGCAGGGCGCCGCCGACCCCGCGCCGCACCACGAACGGGGCGACATAGATCGAATCCTCGAGGGTGAAGCGATAGGCCGAGCGGGGACGGAACGGCCCGGCATAGGTGTAGCCCAGCACCTCGCCCTCTTCCTCGGCGACCAGATAGGGCAGGCCGCGCGCCAGCACGGCGCGGCGGCGGCCCTCCATCTCCTCCACCGTCGGCACCGCTTCCTCGAGCGAGGCGGCGGTGCGGGTGACGTAGAAGGCGTAGATCGCCTGGATCGCCGCCATGTCGTCCTCGCGCGCGTCGCGGATGGTCACCGCCAGCGGGGACCGGGGCCGCGCGGTGCGGGGCTGGGGGGAGCGGGGCGGGGGCAAGGGGGGCATCAGGGCTGTCCTTCGGCGACGAGGGCGGCGAGGGCGGCGACCATGTGGTCGAGGTCGGCCTGGACCTGGGCGAACGCGGGGCCGTGACTGTGCTCGGCCTCGTTCATGTAGAGGGCGCGGTTGAGTTCGATCTGGAGGGCGTGGCTGCCCCGGCGCGGCTTGCCGTGGCTGCGGGTGAGATGGCCGCCGGCATAGGGGGTGTTGCGCACGACGCGATAGCCGCGCGCCTGGAAGGCGGCCTCGACCACCGCGGTGATGCGGGGGGCACAGGCCTCGCCGTAACAATCGCCCAGCACCACATCGACCCGCGACAGGCCGGAATCGCGGTCCATCGGCCCGCCGATCGACGGCATCGAATGGCAATCGACCAGCAGCGACCAGCCGAAGCGCCGGCGGGTCTCGTCGAGCAGGGCGGCGAGGCGGCGGTGGTAGGGGTGGTAGCAGGTTTCCAGCCGGTGATCGATTTCGGCCAGCGGCAGCTTGCCGGCATAGATCTCGGCGCCGCTGGCGACGACGCGGGGGATGGTGCCGAGCCCGGCCAGGACGCGCGGGCTGCGGGTGTTGGCGTCGCGCGGCAGCGGCTCGGCGAACATCGCCGGGTCCAGCTCGCCCGCCTCGCGGTTGACGTCGCAATAGGCGCGGGGAAAGCGGGCGGCCAGCAGCGGCATGCCCTGGGCCACCACCCCCTGATAGAGCTGCTCGACGAAACTGTCCTCGGAGCGGCGCAGGCCGCGCGGATCGAGCCGCGAGGCGGCGACGAAGGCGGCGGGATAGTCGCGGCCGGAATGGGGCGAGGAGAACACGACCGGGACGCTCTGGTGTGCGGGGCGCAGCACCGTCAGCACGGCATCGTCATCGGCGGCAAAAGGGGGCGTGATACTGTCCATGGCCTGATCCGTCCTGTTTATCAGGTCGGGGCGGCGCTGTCATACGCCCTGTGCCGGGGCCGCCCATGATTGCGGCGGTGGCCGGCGCGGGGACGGTGGAAAATGAAAAAAAGCGCTTGCGTGGGGCGGGCGGTCCGGGTAAGAGAGGCGCTCCCGGCGGTTGGCCGGGACCGGCTCCACGGGCCGGGCAAGACAGGAAAAAAAATCTCTTGCCTTGCCGCTCCGGGACAGCTAAACAAGCGGCCCGCACAGGCCGGACGGCTTCCAAACCCGTCGAAGCGAAGTGCAAGAAAGGGCGGTTAGCTCAGCGGGAGAGCACTACGTTGACATCGTAGGGGTCACTGGTTCAATCCCAGTACCGCCCACCATCGAAACCCCCAGGGAAACCTGGGGGTTTCGTCCGTTTTGGGGCTGGTCTCGGGCGTTGGCCGTCATCCCGGAGCCGGACGGCTGTCAGGCCGCCCGGGGCTTGACTTCCTCGGCGATCAGGGCGCCGGTTTCCGCCTCTGCCTTCGACAGATCGTAGGCGGTCTGGAGGTTGATCCAGAACTGCGCGGAGGTGCCGAAATAGCGCGCCAGCCGCAACGCGGTGTCGGCGCTGACCGCCCGCCGTTCCCGCAGGATGTCGCCGATCCGGGTGGCGGGGACGCGCAGTTCGATCGCCAGACGGTGGGCGCTGATCCCCAGTGGGGTCAAAAATTCCTCGCGGAGGATTTCGCCGGGGTGGGTGCGAACGCGCATGGCCTTCTCCCTCAGTGATAATCGACGATCTCGACCCGGGCCGCGCCGTCGCCTTCCCAGACGAAGCAGAGCCGCCACTGGTCGTTGATCCGGATGCTGTGCTGTCCGGCGCGGTCTCCCCTGAGCGCCTCCAGCCGATTGCCCGGAGGAATCCGCAGATCGGCCAGTTCAGTTGCCGCGTCCAGCATGTCGAGTTTGCGCAGGGCGGCTGGGGCGATGGCGGCAAGTCGTCGTGGCGTTTCTCCACGCCAGAGTGCCGCGGTATCCCTGTCGGCGAAGCCCGTGATCATTGCCACAGAGTATAACGCGGCGCGTTGAACGGCAAGCGTTGACCGTGGCACGGTGGGCGGGGCAGGGGCGGAGGATCCCTGGTCTCGCGGTCCGTCTTCGACCTGGGCCGCCCGGGAGCCGTCCCCCCGGGCGGTTCCCCGTCAGGCCAGATCGATGCGGCCGAGGTGGTCGAGACGGGGCGAGGCGGCGTGGAGTGCCGGCTTCAGGCTGGGGCCATCCACTTGGTTGAGCACCAGCGACAGCGCCCGCCGGCACTCGTCGTGGCGGAGAATGTGGTCGTCGGGCAGGGTGTTCCCCGTTTCCGGATCGACCCCGTCGGCAAGCAGATCGAGGATTCGTTTGGCTTCGTCCAGAGTCATCATCTCTTCCTCCCCTCGAAACAGGCGCTTCTTTTTGGTTGTTTCTTGCGCGGACAGAGAACGGAGTCTGGATGCCAGCGAACGGTCTGGCATGGCGGCGCAGGACGCCGATAACGGGAAATCATGCCCGTTTTTCACCCGGTATGGGGTGGGTTTTTGATGAAATTTCGGTCAGGATCGGGCCGGTGCCGCCGGCCGGGGCGGGCTCAGCCCAGTCCGGCGCCGCGGCGGGTGAAATCGCCGGTGAAGCTGGCCGGCCCGGTATGGGTCAGCCGGCTGTCGAGGTCGAGCCAGATCTCGCCGCCGATCGCCCGCCAGCGCCGGCAGAAGGCATAATCCTCGCTGAGATAGATCCCGCTGTCGGGGTCGATCATGCTGTCGAACAGGGCATAAAGGTTGCGGCTGGCCTCGGGCGGCGGCGGATAGGTGTCGGTGGCGGCGAAATGGGTTTCGGGATAGGCCGCGACCATCCGTTCGATCGCGCCGCGGGTCAGCAGCTGGAAGCCGCCGCCGGCATGATGGGCGGTGACGAAGCGGCCGTCGGTTTTGGCCTCGGCCCCCTGGCAGGGCAGGCCGACATAGCTCAGTCCCGCCTCGGTCAGCGGCTCGCCGGCGACGTGGCGCGCCGGCAGCCGGGCCCAGTCGATGGTCTTGAGCGGGTAGAACGCGGCGGCGAAATCCTTGCCGGCGGCCAGCAGCCGCGTCACCTGATCGGGGGCGAAGGCGATGTCGGCATCGATGAACAGCAGGTGGGTGGCCTCGGGCGCGTCGAGGAAGGCGGCGACCAGGGTCGCGCGCGCCCGCGCCACCAGCGCGTCGCCGCCGAGCAAGGCGAGGCTGGCGTCGAAGCCGAGCGCCGGCGCCTCCTGGAGCAGCCGGACCACCGACAGCATGTAGAGGTGGCCGACCTGGCCGCCGAAGCAGGGGGTGGCGATCTTGAGATGGGGGCGCATCCTGGTCTCCCGGTGACGCGGCAAGGCGGGGCGGCGGGGGAGATATCCGCGTTCGGCACGGCACGTCCGCGCCGCCGGGCGTGGCCCGCCCCCACCGATTGGGTATATAGACGTCGCCACCTGTTCACAACCGGGCGTTTGCCCTGGCATGGGGGACCATGGAGCAACTGATCGCCGATTGGGGTTATCTCGCTGTGCTGGTCGGCACCTTCTTCGAGGGGGAGACGGTGCTGGTGCTGGGTGGGTTCGCCGCCCATCAGGGCTTCCTGCGCCTTGATCTGGTGATCGCCGCCGCCTTCGTCGGCTCGTTCTGCGGCGATCAGGCCTGGTTCTGGCTGGGGCGGCGGTTCGGCCGGCGCTGGCTCGAACGCCATCCCGGCAAGGCGCCGGCGATCGAGCGCGGTACCCGGCTGCTCGACCGCTGGGGGGCGTGGTTCATCCTGTCGTTCCGCTTCCTCTACGGCCTGCGCTCGATCAGCCCGGTGGCGATCGGGCTGTCGTCGATTCCGGCGCTGCGCTTCGCCGCGCTCAACCTGATCGCCGCGCTGTTGTGGGCGGTGGCGGTCGGCTGGCTCGGTTATGCCTGCGGCGACGTGCTGGAAGGGGTGCTCGGCCGGCTGCGGATGTGGGAGCATCTGTTCATCGCCGCGCTGGCGATCGCGGTGGTGCTGTTCGGGCTGCACCGGCTGGTGTGCTGGCTGCTGCGGCTGCGGCGCGGCGGCCGCGTCAGCCCGCCATCGACGGACTAGGTCTTATGGTATAGGCTAGGGGTCCCGGCCGCCGCCGGCCGCCGGCCACCCCGAATCCACCAGGAGGTCTCATGTCGATGTCCCGCCTTTCGCTGACGGCGCTCGCGCTGGTCGCCGGCCTTGGTTTCGTCTCGTCGGCCCGAGCCGAGGAGCACGGGGCGCACTGGAGCTACGAGGGGCTGTCCGGCCCGACCTATTGGGGCTCGCTGTCGCACGATTACGAGGCCTGCGCCGGCGGCCACCAGCAATCGCCGATCGACCTGCGCGCGGCGGTGCCGGCCCAGCTGGCCCCGATCGGCGTCACCTATCAGGCCCAGCCGCTGACGGTGGTCAATAACGGCCACACCCTTCAGGCCAATCTCGCCCCCGGCAATTTCATCCTGTTCGACGGCGAGCGCTACAACCTGCTGCAATATCATTTCCATACCCCGAGCGAGCACACCATCGCCGGCCAGCCGGTGCCGATGGAGGTCCATCTGGTCCACAAGAACCAGAACACCGGGGCGCTGGTGGTGCTGGGGGTGATGCTGACCGCCGGCGAGGCCAATCCGGTGCTGGAGGCGGTGCTGAATTCGGCCCCGGCCGAGGCCGGTCCGCCGCGCGAGGTTGCCGACGTCAAGGTCGATCCGGCCCGGCTGCTGCCGGCGGGACGGGAGTATTTCCGCTACGAGGGCTCGCTGACCACGCCGCCCTGCTCGGAAGTGGTGCATTGGGTGGTGTTCAAGCAGCCGGTGACGGTGTCGGCGGCGCAGATCGACCGTTTCGCCAAGCTGTTCCCGCACAACGCCCGCCCGGTCCAGCCGGCCAACCGCCGCTTCCTGCTCGAAGGCGGCAAGAAATAGTCCTGGCCCGTCCCGCCCGGGGCGGGACCGAGGTTTGAGCCCACCGCATGATCATCTTGCTTGCCTGCGGCGGCGGAAGCGCAGACTTTCCCCTTCCGGCTGGCATGGGTGAGGAAGAGGACGCGGGCGATGGGCATTTCGCGGCGGGCGGCGATAGCGGGTCTGGCGACGCTGGCGGCGGGGTGCGTGCAGAGCCCCCGCCGTCCGGCCGGGTCCGGCCCGGTGGCGAGCGGGCCGGGCGTCAACACCCCGGCCTTGCCGCCGCTGGCGCCGCTGCCGCTGGCCCGCCGCCAGGGGGCGGTGGCCGGGCCGGTTGACGACCCCGCCTCGGTCGGGCTCGACGCGGTGGTCGATCTCAGCCATTTCAACCGGGTCGGCGATTTCTCCCAGGTGCGCGACAGCGGCATCCTCGGGGTGATCCACAAGGCGACCGAGGGCGGCGACTGGGTCGATCCGCTCTATGCCCAGCGCCGGGCCCAGGCCGAGGCGGCCGGGCTGATGTGGGGCGCCTATCATTTCGGCACCTACCAGCGTTCGGGGGCCGATCAGGCCGCCAATTTCCTCGCCACCGTCCAGCCCGGCCCCTCGACCCTGCTCGCGCTCGATCTCGAACTGAACGAGCGCAACCCGGCCAACACCATGGACATCACCCGGGCCGAGGATTTCGTCCGCGCCGTGCTGACCGCCACCGGCCGGCTGCCGGTGCTCTACATCCATCCCGCCTGGGCCGATGGCGAGGCGATGGGCGGGCGCGGCCGCACCCTGGGCGGGGCGATCCGTCCCGGCTCGCTGCTGGCCGCCTGCGACCTGTGGCTGGCCGATTACCGCGCCCAGCCCGAACTGCCCTCGGCCTGGGTCGGGCGCGGCTGGCTGCTGTGGCAATATGCCGGTGACGGCCCCGGCGCCGGGCCGTTCAAGCCGCGCACCCGGCTGGTCGCCGGCATCAACAGCTGCGACCGCAACGTGTTCTCGTCCGACGCCTCCACCCTGATCGCCTATTGGCAACGTGGCCCCCGGCTGTCCCGGCGGCGCTGAGGGCGTCGGGCGCGCACCCGAACCCCGTTGGGGCGATGCCCCAAACCCCCTTTGATTTCGAAAAAAAGCAGAGGTCCGGAGGCGCCAGCCTCCGGGCGGGGTGCGGGGCGCCGCCCCGCCATTGATCGATTTTGCTTGTCGTCATGACAATAATTATGAGTTTGTCTGATCGAAGTGAACGCGGCAGGCTGCGAGGGAGGACGCGCGGGATGACACTCGATCAGGTGAGGCTGTTCGTGGCGGTGGCGGAAGAGATGCATGTGACCCGGGCGGCGCGCGGGCTGGGGCTGACCCAGTCGGCGGTCAGCGCCGCGCTGGCGGCGCTGGAGGCCCGGCACGGGGTGGCGCTGTTCGACCGGGTCGGCCGTCATGTCGAGCTGACCCCGGAGGGGCGGGCCTTCCTGCCCGAGGCCCGCGCCCTGCTGGCGGCGGCGGCCCGCGCCCAGACCCGGCTCGAAGACCTGTCCGGGCTGAAATGCGGCCGGCTGGCGCTGTTCGCCAGCCAGACCCTGGCCGGCTACTGGCTGCCGGCGCGGCTGCACCGGTTCCGCCGCCGCCATCCCGGCATCGCCATCGACGTGGCGATCGGCAATACCGCCCAGGCCTGCGCGGCGGTGCGCGACGGCGGCGCCGATCTCGCCTTCGTCGAGGGCGCGGTGGAAGATCCGCTGCTGGCGACGCGGCCGGTGGGGGGCGACCGGCTGGTGCTGGTGGTGGCGCCGTCCCATCCCGCCGCCGCCCTGGGCCGGCTCGATCCGGCCGGACTGGCCGGACTCGATTGGGTGCTGCGCGAGCCCGGCTCGGGGACGCGGGCGTGGTTCGAGGCCGGACTGGCCGGGCTGGGACTCGATCCGGCCGGGCTGCGGGTGGGGCTGCAATTGCCCTCCAACGAGGCGGTGCGGGCGGCGGTCGAGGCCGGGGCCGGGGCCGGCGTGCTGTCCGAGCTGGTGGTGGAATCGGGCGTGCGCGCCGGCACCCTGGTCGCACTCGAACCGCCGTTTCCGGCGCGTTGTTTCACCCTGGTCCGTCACCGCCAGCGCGCCCCGTCGCGGGCCGAGGCGGCGCTGACCGCTTTGTTGGACGAGGCGCCATGACCCAAGCTCTGTTCTGGCCACCGCTGGCCCGGCTCGACCACCCGCGCGAGGTGGTGCGGCAATTCACCCCCAACTGGTTCGCCACCACCATGGGCACCGGGATCCTCGCCCTGGCCCTGGCCGCGCTGCCGCTGCCGCTGCCGGGACGGGAAAGCGTGGCCGAGGCGCTGTGGGGGCTGGCGGTGCTGCTGTTCGCCGCCAGCACCCTGCTGTACGGCGCGCGCTGGCTGCTGTTCTTCGACGGGGCGCGGCGGATCCTGGCCCATCCGGTGGTGTCGATGTTCCTCGGCTGCATCCCGATGGGGCTGGCGACGATCCTCAACGGCCTGCTGCGCTTCGGCCCGGCCCATTGGGGCGAGCCGGCGGTGGTGGCGGTGGCGGCGCCGCTGTGGCTGCTCGACGCGGCGCTGGCGCTGGGCTGCGGGGTGCTGATCCCGTTCCTGATGTTTACCCGCCAGCGCCATGCCGTCGAGCAGATGACGGCGGTGTGGCTGCTGCCGGTGGTCGCGGCCGAGGTGGCGGCGGTCAGCGGCGGGCTGCTCGCCCCCCATCTCGCCGCGCCCGACCTGCAACTCGCGGTGCTGATCGCCAGCTACGCGCTGTGGGCCTGTTCGGTGCCGCTGGCGCTCAGCGTGCTGGTGATCCTGCTGCTGCGCCTTGCGGTGCATAAATTGCCGCCGGCCTCGATGGCGGCGTCGAGCTGGCTGGCGCTGGGGCCGATCGCCACCGGCGCGCTCGGGCTGCTGGTGCTGGGCGAGGCCGCCCCCGCCATCCTCGCCGCCAACGGCCTTGGCGATTACGGCCCGGCCGCGCGCGGCCTCGGCCTGATCGGCGGGGTGCTGCTGTGGGGCAACGGCCTGTGGTGGGCCGGAATCGCCACCCTGATCAATCTGCGCCACCTGCGCCACGGGCTGCCGTTCAATCTCGGCTGGTGGGGCTATACCTTCCCGCTCGGGGTCTATGCGGTGGCGACCCTGCGCCTCGCCGCGCTGCTGCCGATCCCGGCGCTGGGCTGGATCGGCGCCTCGCTGGTCGCCACCCTGGCCCTGGCCTGGCTGGTGGTCGCCGCCCGCACCACCCTCGGCGTCTGGCGCGGCGAACTGTTCTCCGCCCCCTGTCTCGCCGCTCCGGCCGAGTAGACGCGCGGGCGCCGCCCGCGACCCGCCGGGGCGATGCCCCGGACCCCCTTTGTTTTCGAAAAAGGGGGAGGTTTGGAGGCGCCAGCCTCCAAGCGGGTGCGGGCGGCAGCCCGCTACAGGGTCAGCTTGGCGACCAATTCCTCGGCGGCCTTGCGCTGGGTGGCAATGGCCTCGTCGAGGGCGCGGTCCTGCCGCTCAAGCTCGGCGAGGCGGTTTTCCTGGCCGCGCATGGTCTGGAGGTACTGCTTGCCGAGGTCGCTGCCGGTGCCGACCGATTCAAGGTTGGCGCGGATCCGTTCCTGGTCCTGGGCGATCCGGCCGCGTTCCTCCTGATTGCGGTCGTGCTGGCCCTGGGCCTTGGTGATCGCGGCGACGATGGTGGACAGCCGCTCGACGGTCTCCTTCAGCGCCGGCGAGGCGTTTTCCAGGCCGCTGATCCGCACCAGCAGCTCGTCGGGGGCGAGGCTCGACAGCGCCAGCGTCTGCTGCTCGCTGTGTTCGGTGACGAACTCGGCCCGGGTGGTCTGGCCCTTGGCGGCGGCGATCCGCCAGCGGTGCAGCGTTCCGGCGGTTTCGACCTCCCGGGTCTCGGCCGACGGTTCCCAGCCGGGGCGGCGGGGTTCCTCGACCACCAAAGCGCGGTCCTCGTCGGGGGGCGGGGTGATCTCGTAGGCGACGACATGGCGCGCGCGGGTGGTGGTGGTCAGCCTGCCCTCGGCGATGGTGCCGACCACGCTGGTCTGGATGCCGCGATCGTCGCGGCGGATCTCGGTGGCGGGGTCGAGGGCGAGGGCGAGGAAGCGGGAGGCGTCGCGCGGCACCAGCGGCAGCATCGCGTCGCCGACATGACGCGGCCCGCCGGCGGTGATCTCGTAGGCGGTGACGATCCCGGGCGGCAGGGCGGTGTCGCTCTCGTTGCGCAGCTTCAGCGCCACCAGCGGATGGCGGGCGGCGGTGTCGGGCTGGTACAGCCACACCCGCTCGGCCGGGATCTCGCGATCGACCAGCGGGATCATCAGGGTATGGCCGGTCGCCAGCGAGACCTTGCCGGGGAAGTGATAGACGATCTGGGCCGGCTGGTCCTGGGCCTCGGCCAGCGCCGGGGAGGGCGGGGCGAGGGTCAGCGCGTCCTGCGTGGGCGCCATCTTTTCCGCCCGGCCGCCGCCCGATCTGGCGGCCGGCGCCGGCATCGCCATCGCCATCGGGGCGGCGGGTTCGCGCCGGGCCTCGGTGTCGGGGCGCGGGGCGGGCGGCAGAGTCGCCACCAGCGGCACCGGGGTGCGCCGGCCGAACATCGCGGTGTAAAGCGGCTGGGTCAGCGCCACCGGGTTGCCCGACACCAGGGTCAGATCGACCCCGTTCCAGTCGCCGCCGGTCAGGTTCTCGAGGATCGCCCAGCCCTGGAGGCGGGCCTTGCCCTCGGCCTGGGGCAGCACCAGCCGCCAACTGGTCTTCCAGATCGGCGCGGCGACGACATAGCTGACCGCGATCGGGCGGGAGCCCTGGCCCTGCACCTCGATCGACAGCCGGCGGCGGTCGCGGGCGCGGTTTTCCGCCATCCCGCCCAGGGCGCGCTCGATCTGCCGCCGCGCCGCCGGGTCGGTGAAGGACAGCGCCGACAGATCCTCCAGCACCGCCTGCACCAGCCCGCGCTCGGTCATCAGGGCGAGGCGGTGATGGGTGACGGTGCCGCCATTGTCGGGCAGGGCGACCTTTTCCGGCTCGACCCGCAGGATCCGCCCCCGCGCCGACACCGGGCCGGAGATCTCGACCTCGCTGCCGACCAGGGCGTTGAGCAGCCCGGCCGGCGAGCCCAGCGCCTCGCGGTCGAACGGCAGGTCGCGGAACAATTGGTCGAGCGGGTCGCGTCCGGGCAGGCTGACCGGGCCGAGCGCCCCGGCGGCGTCGAACACGGTCAGGCTTTTCAGCACGTCATCGACCTGATCGCGCCGCACCGCGAGGCCGATGCTGGTGCCGGCCGCCGCCGGTCCCTCGTGGCCGAACTGGCCGAGGCCGGAACTGGACAGCACCACCCGGGTCAGCGGCAGCTCGGCCGGTTCGGGCGGGGGAGAATTGGCGCCGGTCGTCAGCGCGGCGGCGGCGACCGCCCCCAGCGCCACGGTCAGGCCGGCGACGCCGGCCCAGCGGGCGGAACGGGATGGCGGCGGCGGGGCCGGTTCGGTTTCAGTCGGCATGCCGGTCTGCACTCCTCTTCGCTGTCGCCCCGCCGCCCAGTTTAGGGCCGCTCCACCGCAAAGGGAACCGGCCCCGGTCCCGTCGTCTTCCCGCAAAACATCCCATTTATGGGATTTTAGGCCAATCGGTTGATCTTGAAGGAAATTGCTCCTGCCTGTCGGTGGCCGGCGCAGCTTTCGGTGGTATCGTCCGGAGCAAGGCGGCGGGGGAGTGGGTTGTTTTTTCAGCAAAAGGCCGGTTCGGCGGCGGCGTGGCGGTTGAATCGTGGGATTTCAATCCGTTGGCTGGGCTTGCCCGGTTTCACGGGAAACCGCCCAGCGCGTCGGCGAGGTCGGCGATCACCGGGTCCCAGGCCCCCGGCGCCGGCTGGCGGAACAGGCGCAGGGTGGGGTACCACGGGCTGTCCTGGCGTTCGAGCAGCCAGCGCCAGTCGGGATCGAACGGCAGCAGCAGCCAGCCCGGCCGGCCCAGCGCCCCGGCCAGATGGATCACCGAGGTATCGACCGAGATCACCAGATCGAGCCCGGCCAGCACCGCGGCGGTGTCGGTGAAATCGGCCAGCTCCGGCCCCAGGTCGAGCAGGGGCGCGCGGCCGGCCAACGCCGCCGCGTCGTCGGGGCGGGCGCCCTTTTGCAGGCTGACGAAGCTGATCCCGGGCCGGTCGAGCAGCGGGGCGAGCCGGGCCGGATCGAGCGAGCGGTTGCGGTCGTTGGTGTGCTGGGGCCGGCCGCGCCACACCAGCCCGACCTTGCGTCCGGGCAGGGCGGCGAGGCGGTCGCGCCAGCGCGCGGTGGCGGCCGGCGGCACGGCGAGATAGGGCACCGGCGCCGGCAGGGTGGCGAGGCGGGTGCCGAGCAGGCGCGGCAGCGACAGCAGCGGCGCCTGACAATCGCAGGGCGGCAGGGTGCTGATGCGCGAGACCACCCGATCGATCCCCGTCACCCCCTGCAACAGCGCCTCCAGCTCGGGCGGGCACAGCAGCACCACCCGGCCGCCCCCGCTCACGATCCGCGCGGCGAAGCGGACGAACTGGATCGAATCGCCCAAGCCCTGCTCGCACCACAGCAGCAGGGTGCGGCCGGCGAGCGGGGTGCCGTCCCATTCGGGCAGGCCGAAATCGTGGCGTTGCGCCCCGGGCCGCCGCCAGCGCCATTCATAGCCGGCCCAGCCGGTTTCCCAGGCGCCGGCCTGGAGGTCGAGCAGCGCCAGATTGAAATGGGAATCGGGGTGGTCGGGGGCGAGCCGCGCCGCCTCGCGGTAGAGGGCGCGGGCTTCGTCGCGGCGGCCCTGCTCCTGGCGCAGCTTGCCGAGATTGTTGAGGGCGAGGGGATGGTCGGGCTGGATCCGCAGCGCCGCCTCGAACTGGGCGGCGGCCTCGTCGAGCCGGCCCTGCTCCTGGCGGGCGACGCCGAGATTGCTGAGGGCGTCGGGATAGGCCGGGGCGTGGGCGAGCGCGGTCTGGTAGCAGGCGATCGCCGCGTCGAGTTCGCCGTTCTCCTGCAACGCGGCGCCGAGATTGCAATGGGCCAGGGCCAGATCGGGCTTGCGCGTCAGGGCGGCGCGGTAGGCGAGGATCGCGTCGTCGCGCCGGCCCTGGTGGTAGAGTTCGAGCCCCCATTCGAATTCGGCGACGGCGCAATCCTGCCTGACCCGCTCCGGCGCGCCGGCGGCGAGGGCCTCGTGATAGGCGGCGATCGCCTCGGGCCGTCGGCCGGCGCGCAGCAGCGCCGCCGCCAGCTTGGCGCAGAGCGGCCAATGCCGGCCGCGCACCGCGACGGCGCGGGCGAACGCCGCCGCCGCCCCGGCGAAGTCGCAGGTCAGATGCAGCGCGTCGCCCAGGGTCTGCAATGCCTGGCTGTCGTCGGGGTCGAGCGCCAGCACCGCCCGGCAATGGGTGATGCCCTGCTCCAGCCGGCCGGCCTGGCAGCACAGCACGGCGAGCAGGTTGAGGGCGTTGCGGTGAAACGCATCCTGGGCCAGCACGGCGTGGCAGGCCCGTTCCGCCGCCGCGAAATCCCCGGCCTGGAACCGGCCCAGGGCCTCGGCCCAGTCGCTGTCGCTGCTCATTCCGGCTTGTCCTCCGCGCTGCCTGTCGCCGGGGCGATTTGACCATGTTTCGCCGCCTTCGCCCAGAGCCGCCGCGCGGGGCGGGGGCGGTCAGGGGCCGGGGCGGTCGAGATGGGGCACGGTGACGGTGAACACCGAGCCGCGCCCGGGCACCGAGCGCAGGGCGATCTGATGGCCGAGCAGGCGGCCCAGCCGCACCACCAGCGCCAGCCCGAGGCCAAGCCCCTTGGTGCGGTCGCGTTCGGGATTGCCGATCTGGTAGAACGCCTCGAACACCCGCTGCTGCTGGCTGGGCGGGATGCCGATGCCGGTGTCGGCCACCCAGATCTGGAGGCAGCGGCCGCGGCGGCGGCAGCCCAGCACCACCCCGCCATGCTCGGTGTAGCGGAGGGCGTTGCCGAGCAGGTTGCGCAGGATGGTCGAGAGCAGGGTGGGGTCGCTGGCGGTGACGGCGCGGGTGGCGACGCGGCGCAGGCGCAGGCCCTTGGCCTCCGCCGTCTGGCTCATTTCGGCGATCAGGCCGTCGAACAGCGGGGTCAGCGCCACCGGCTGCTTGTTCTCCTCGATCGCGCCGACATCGATGCGGGCGATGGCGATGATCTCGTCGAGCATCCCCCCCAGCCGGCCGAGCGACAGGCACAGCATGTCGATCGCCTTGCGCTGGACCGGGGGCAGCTCGGCGGCGGCGACCACCGAGGCGAACAGCGACAGCGATTGCAGCGGCTGGCGCAGATCGTGGCCGACCGAGGACAGCAGCAGGCTCTTGCTGTCGTCGGCCGCCTTCAGCGCGGCGATCGCCCGGCGCAGCGCCCCGAGCGGCCAGGCCTGGATCGCCAGGAACAGGCCGAAGCCGAGCCCCGCCCCCAGCGCCAGCGCGCCCAGTTCCCCCAGGATCAGGCCGCCGGGCGAGCGGCGCAGCACCAGGTCGGCGGCGGGCAGGCCGGAGGCGGCGACCGGGATCCGCACCTCGATCGCCGGATCGGCGACCCGCTCCGGGGTGCGCGCCACCACCGCGCCGGTGCGGTCGAGCAGGTCGAGCGCCTGGCCCGGCTCGGCCATCTGGCGCAGGATGTCGGCATAGCGTTCCTGCTCGTACATCCACAGGCGGGGGCGTAGCGCGATCGACTGGGCGATGGTGTGGGCGTGGATCCGCCCGGTCGCCGCCATTTCCGCCCGCACCGCGCCATAGGCGATCAGGCCGTAGCCGACCGGGGGCAGCAGGCCGAACAGCAGCGACAGGGCCAGGCCGATGCGGGCCAGTCCCCGCACCCGCTGCGCCAGCGGATCGGCCCCGCCGATCATCGGCCGGCGACCGGCGGACTCATCCCGAGCGACGGCAGTCGGGCGGCCACCGCCGCGCCGGTCAGGTAATCGAGCAGGGCGCCGGCCTCGGCCGAGGGGTGGGGGCCGATCACCAGCCAGTAATCGCGAAACAGCGGGTAGCGCCCGGCGGCGAGGGTGGCGAGGTCGGGCCGCGCCCCGTCCAGCGGCAGCGGCTGGATCCGGATCCCCTCGCTGACCACCTGGAGCAGGGTCAGGGTGCCGATCGCGCCCGAGGCACCGGCGATGGTGCGGGCGGCATCCTGGTCGGTCACCGCCACCACCATGCCGGGGCGGGCATGGGCGATCGCCAGCGCCTCGGCCAGCAGCGACGAAAAAGCGGCGAGCTGGAGCGAATCGCTGTCCGACGGCGGGCGCAGCACCGGGGTGATCGGGGCGCCGTCGGCCCATTGATCGCGCCGGCCGGCCAGGATGTCGGCCAGGCCGGCGATGTCGATCGCGGTCTGGGGCACCCGGGGCGAGGCCACCACCATCAGCGGGGTGCGGCCCCACGCCACCGCGCGCAGGCCGGCGGCGGTCTCGGCCGGGGTCAGCGGTCGGGCCGAGACGCTGAGGTCGAGCGCGCCGGCGCCGACGGCGCGGATGCCGCCGTTGGTGCCGAGGCTGGAGGGGATCTCGACGGCGAGGCCGGGATGGTCGGACTCGAAGCCGGCGGTGAGCTGGCGCAGCGCGCCGAGCGCCGAGCCGGTGCCGCCGATGGTGACGGTCCCCCCGGCGGCGGCCGGACCGGCCAGCAACAGGAGCAGCAGCAGCGCCGGCAGCAGCCGGCGCGGGCAGGAAAGCAGCGGAACCTTCGGCACGATATTGTCCTCCCCTCGGCGCGCTCCGGTTGCGGTGGGGGCTCCGCCGTCCGGTCCGTTTTCGGATCAGGATAGCGCAAGCCGCAACCGGGCAGAAGGGGAGGCCGGGCAGCAAAAACCCCTCCCCCGGGTGGGGGAGGGGCGGGTGTGCTGCCCGGAGAGGGGCGGGGCCGGCTATTCGCGGCGCTCGCCCATGAACTGGAGCAGGAAGGTGAACAGGTTGATGAAGTCGAGGTAGAGCGACAGGGCGCCGATCACCGCGCTCTTGGTGGCGACGTCGCCGTAATTGGCGCCTTCCCAGTAGGTTTCCTTGATCCGCTGGGTGTCGTAGGCGGTCAGGCCGGCGAAGATCAGCACGCCCGCGGCCGAGATGACGAACTGCATCATCGGGCTCTGGAGGAAGATGTTGACGATGCCGGCGATCATGATGCCGATCACGCCCATGATCAGGAAGCTGGCGAAGCCCGACAGGTCCTTCTTGGTGGTGTAGCCATAGAGGCTGAGGCCGGCGAAGGCCGCGGCGGTGACGAAGAAGGTGCGGGCGATCGAGGCGCCGGTGAACACCAGGAACACCGAGGCGAGCGAGGCGCCCATCAGCGCGGCGAACACCCAGAACAGCGCCGAGGCGGTCGAGGCGCTCATCCGGTCGATGCGGGCGCCGAGGAAGAACACGAACCCGATCGGGGCCAGCATCACCACCCACTTCAGCGGGCTGAACACGAACAACTGGGTCAGCACCGGCACCGAGGCGACGAGCACGGCCACAATACCGGTCAGGGCGAGCGCCGAGGCCATGTAATTGTAGACCCGGAGCATGTACTGCCGCAGGCCGACGTCGATCTGGGCCGCCGGGGCCTGGGCCATTGTCATATATCTGCGGTCTGTTCCGAAGGCCATTGTCCGTTCCTTTTGCCGGAGAAAGTTGTACCTGCCGGAGAATATGGGCGGGTAGGGGAGGGAATCAAGTTACGGATATTGCATAAGGGAAAGCCGGGGTGACGGCATCGGGGGCAAAAAACGCGCGTCGCTCCCGTCTGCTCCCGCCGCCCGGATACTTGGGGCGGCGAGCCCAGACCGGCGCAGGATGGCGCTGGATTCTGGCGAGACGATGGCGACGGCCGGTCCGGTGGGGCGCGTTCAGATGTGCAGCGCCCGGCCGAACGCGGCCAGCGCCGCCTCGTGCATCGCTTCCGACAGGGTCGGATGGGGGAACACGGTGGCGATCAGCTCGGCCTCGGTGGTTTCCAGGCTCTGGGCGAGGGCGAAGCCCTGGATCATCTCCGGCGCCTCGGGGCCGAGGATGTGGGCGCCGAGCAACGCGCCGCTGTCGGCGTCGAACAGGATCTTGACCAGCCCCTCGGTGTCGCCCTGGGCGATCGCCTTGCCGTTGGCGGCGAAGGGAAAGCGGCCGACCCGGATCTTGTGCCCGGCGGCCAGCGCGGCGGCCTCGGTCAGCCCGACCGAGGCGACCGGGGGATGGCAGAAGGTGCAGCCGGGGATCCGGTGCGGGTCGAGCGGGTGAAGATCGGGCTGGCCGGCGATCGCCTCGACGCACAGCACCGCTTCGTGGCTGGCCTTGTGCGCCAGCCAGGGCGGGCCGGCGACGTCGCCGATGGCGTAGAGGCCGGGCTGGTCGGTGCGGCCGAACCGGTCGGTGACGATGTGGCCCTTCTCGACCCGGGCGGCGGTGCTGTCGAGCCCGAGCTGTTCGACATTGCCGGTGATGCCGACCGCGACGATCACCCGTTCGGCCGGCAGCCGCAACGCCTGCCCACCGGCCTCGACCAGCACCTCGACCGCCTGCGCGCCCTTCTCCAGCCCGGTGACCCGGGCGCCGGTGTGGCAGGTGATGCCCTGGCGCTCGAACGCGGTCCGGGCGAGGGCGGAGATCTCGGCATCCTCGACCGGCAACAGGCGGTCGAGCGCCTCGACCACGGTCACCTCGCTGCCGAAGGCGTTGAAGATGCTGGCGAACTCGATGCCGATCGCCCCCGAGCCGATCACCACCAGCCGGGGCGGCAGGCAATCCGGCTGCAACGCCTCGCGATAGCTCCACAGGAAGCGCCCGTCCGGCTCGAACCCGGGCAAGGCGCGGGCGCGCGCTCCGGTGGCGAGGATGATGTGCGGCGCGGCCAGCTCGCCCTGTCCCTCGACCGCCACCCGCCCCGGCCCGGCCAGCCGGGCGGTGCCGGCGATCACGGTGATGCCGGCCTTCTTCAGCAGATGTTTGACGCCGCCCTGCAATTTGGCGGCGACGGCGCGCGAGCGGGCGACCACGGCGGGCAGGTCGATCTGCGGCGGGGCGACGCCAAGGCCGAATTCCCCGGCGGCGCCGATCAGCCGGACCAGTTCGGCGGTGCGCAGCAGTGCCTTGGTCGGGATGCAGCCCCAGTTGAGGCAGATCCCGCCCAGTTCGGCGCGTTCGACCAGGGTGACCTTCAGCCCGAGCTGGGCCGCGCGCAACGCCGCGACATAGCCGCCCGGCCCGCCGCCGATCACGATCAGATCCCCGTTGGCCATCGCGCGCCCCTTTCGTGGTTTGCTCGGGCTTCGCCCGGCGGGCTGCCGCCCGCGCCCGCTTGGGGCGAGGCCCCAAACCCCCCTTATTTTTGAAAATCAAGGGGGTCCGGGGCATCGCCCCGGTTGGGTTTGGGCGAAAGCCCAACGTCAGTTCACAGCATCATCCGCAACGGATCTTCCAGCATTCCCTTGAAGGCGGCCAGCAGGCGGGCGGCGGTGGCGCCATCGACCACGCGGTGATCGACCGACAGGGTGGCGCTCATCACCGTCGCCACCGCCAGCGCGCCGTCCTTGACCACCGGCCGCTGCTCCGCCGCGCCGACGGCGAGGATGCTGGCCTGGGGCGGATTGATGATCGCGGCGAAGTCGCGCACGCCGTACATGCCGAGGTTGGACAGGGTGGCGCCGCCGCCCTGATAATCCTCGGGCGCCAGCTTGCCGTCGCGGGCGCGGGCGGCGAGGTCCTGGGCCCGGGTGGCGATCTCGCCCAGGCCGAGCCGGTCGGCGCCGCGCAGCACCGGGGTCAGCAGCCCGCCCGGGGTGGCGACGGCGAAGGCGAGGTCAACCGCATGGAAGCGGTGGAGGCCGTCCTCGGCCCAGGCGGCATTGGCCTCGGGCACCGTGCGCAGGGCGAGGGCGAGGGCGCGCAGGATCAGATCATTGAGCGACAGCTTGGCCGGGGCGAGGCGCTGGTTGAGCTGGCCGCGCAGATCGATCGCCGCATCCATCGCCACCTCGGCGGTGAGGTAGAAATGGGGGATGGTGGTCTTGGCCTCGGTCAGGCGGCGGGCGATGGTGCGGCGCATCGCGGTCAGCGGGATCAGGTCGTAATCGACCGGAGGCGTCGGGGTGGGGGCGGGAGCCGCCACCGGGGGCGGCGGGGCGGCGCGGGCGGCCTCGACGTCGGCCCGGACGATGCGGCCATGCGGGCCGCTGCCGGTCAGGGTGGCGAGGTCGAGCCCGGCGGCGGCGGCGAGGCGGCGGGCCAGCGGGCTGGCGAAGATCCGGGCGGGGGCGGCGGTCATGATCCGGCTCCGGGGCGGTAGCAGACGGCGCGGGCGGCGGCGGCGACCGCCTCGGGCTGGGGCAGGGCCAGCCGTTCGAGATTGGCGGCGTAGGGCAGGGGGACATCGGCGCCGCACACCCGGGTCGGCGGGGCGTCGAGCCAGTCGAACGCCTGTTCGACCATCAGCGCGGCGATCTCGGCGGCGATGCCGGCGGCGGGCCAGCCTTCCTCGACGGTGACGATGCGGTTGGTCTTCTGCACCGAGGCAACCAGGGTGGCGGTGTCGAGCGGGCGCAGCGAGCGCAGGTTGATCACCTCGGCTGCGATCCCCTCGGCGGCGAGCAGGTCGGCGGCGGCCAGGGCGACATCGACCATCCGCGACCACGCCACCAGGGTCACGCCGTCGCCGGGGCGGACGATCTCGGCCCGGCCGATCGGCAGGACGAAATCGGGATCGTCGGGCAGATCGAAGCTCTGGCCGTAGAGCAGCTCGTTTTCCAGCACCACCACCGGGTTGGGGTCGCGGATCGCCGCCTTCAGCAGGCCCTTGGCGTCGGCGGCGCTCCACGGCGCCACCACCTTGAGGCCGGGGCAGTGGGCGTACCAGGAGGAGAAATCCTGGCTGTGCTGGGCGGCGACCCGGGCGGCGGCGCCGTTGGGGCCGCGGAACACGATCGGGCAATTGATCTGGCCGCCCGACATATAAAGAGTCTTGGCGGCGGAATTGATCAGGTGGTCGATCGCCTGCATCGAGAAATTGAAGGTCATGAACTCGACCACCGGCCTGAGCCCGGTGAAGGCGGCGCCGCAGGCCAGCCCGGCGAAGCCGATCTCGGTGATCGGGGTGTCGATCACCCGGCGCGGGCCGAATTCGTCGAGCAGGCCCTGGCTGATCTTGTAGGCGCCCTGATATTCGGCCACCTCCTCGCCCAGCAGGAACACCTCGGGGGCGCGGCGCATTTCCTCGGCCAGCGCCTCGCGCAGCGCCTCGCGCACGGTGACGCGGCGGGTGGCGGCGGCGGCGGCCGGGTGCGGCGCGGGCGCGGCCGCGACGGCCGGGGCCGGCGCCACGGCGGCCGGGGCAGGGGGCGGCGGAACCGGGGGCGGGGCGGCGGCGGCGGGGAGGTCCCCGGCCGGCAGGGTCTCGCCCGGGGCCAGCAGCAGGGCGATCGGGGTGTTGACGGCGACGCCGTCGCTGCCGGCGGGGACCAGGATGCGGCCGAGGATGCCCTCGTCCACCGATTCCAGTTCCATCGTCGCCTTGTCGGTTTCGATCTCGGCGATCACGTCGCCGGAGCGGATCGGGTCGCCCTCGGCCTTCAGCCAGCGGGCGAGGCGGCCGTCGCGCATGGTCGGCGACAGCGCCGGCATCAGGATCGGGGTCGGCATCGGCGCGCCTCCCTCAGGCTTCGCGCACCACGTCGCGGGTCAGCGCGGCGGGGTCGGGTTCGGGGCTGGACTGGGCGAATTCGGCGGCGGCGGCGATCTCGGCCCGGACGGCGCGGTCGATCTCGTCGAGCCGGTCCTGTTCGACCAGCCCGTGGTCGAGCAGGGTCCGGGCGAGGCGGGCGATCGGGTCGTGATGCTCGCGCATCTCGGTCACCTCCTCCTTGCTGCGGTACTTGGCCGGGTCGGACATCGAATGGCCGCGATAGCGGTAGGTCATCGTCTCGAGGATGAACGGCCCGGCTCCGCCCCGGGCATGGGACAGGGCGCGGGCGGCGGCGGAGCGCACCGCCAGCACGTTCATCCCGTCCACCCGGGTGCCGGGAATGCCATAGCCGGCGCCGCGCCCGCTCAGTTCCTCGCCGGCGGCGTGGCGGGCGGCGCTGGTGCCCATCGCATAGCGGTTGTTCTCGATCACGAACAGCACCGGCAGCCGCCACAGCGCCGCCATGTTGAACGCCTCGTAGACCTGGCCCTGATTGACCGCGCCGTCGCCGAGATAGACGTGGGCCACCCCGCCATCCTCGCGGTAACGGTGGGCGAAGGCCAGCCCGACCCCGAGCGGCACCTGGGCGCCGACGATGCCGTGGCCGCCATAGAAGCCCTTCTCGCGGCTGAACAGATGCATCGAGCCGCCCTTGCCGTGCGACAGGCCGGAGGCGCGGCCGAGCAGTTCGGCCATCACCGCGCCGGGATCGACCCCGCGCGCCAGCAGATGGGCGTGGTCGCGATAGGAGGTGATGCAGGAATCCGCCGGGGCGGCGACCGCCTCGATCCCGGCCACCACCGCCTCCTGACCGATATAGAGGTGACAGAAGCCGGCGATCAGCCCCATGCCGTAAAGCTGGCCGGCCCGTTCCTCGAACCGGCGCAGCCGCAGCATGGCGCGGTAGAGATCGAGCAGAATTTCGGCGGGGAGGGACGGGGCGGCGGCGGCGGGGGCGGGGACGCGGAACGGTTCGGCCATGAATTCTCCCCTGCGACGTGAAGCAAAGGGTGACTTCCGGCAGATGGGGCCTGACCGCCCCGCCCGCAAGGGGGGGAGGGATTCCGCGCTGGGGTAGGGAAAGGGGAACGGAGGCTCAGCGCCGGCGGTCGAACACCACCACGTCGCCCTCGCGGCTCATGTTGAGCATGATCCGCGCCCGTTCCTCCAGCATGTCCTGGTCGAGATGGTCGGGGCGGAGCAGGCTGACGCGGTGTTCCATCTCGGCGCGCTCGGTGGCGATCTTGTCGAGCTGAAGCTGGGCCTCGGCGATCTCGCCGTTGAGGCGCAGCCAGGCCCGCACGCCGCGATCGCCCTCGACGGTGTGGTAGGCGAAATACACCACCGCCCCGACCCCGATCATCGGTCCGGAGATATGGCGCAGATAGCGACGAAAAACCTGAATCATGGGGTAATCAGATCACAGCCCGAATCGGCCCGTCAAGCATCGGCGCGGCCGAATCCTGCCTTTTTCGGCCGGCCAGGAAAGAGGTCGGCGCGCGGGGGCGGAGTCTGTGACTTGGCTCACAGCCAGCCTGTGAACAGACTGTGAACCGGAATTTTAGCCGTTGGCGCCGTTCATTTGTCGCGGCGGTGGCGGCGGTCGAGATCGGCGGCGGCCAGCACCGCTTCGGCCGGTTCGCTGCCGTCGATCCGGTGCAGGCCGAACCCGAAGGCAAAGGCATGGTGGCCGCCGTCCCATAGGAACGGGGTCTCGCCCAGCCGGGTGATCAGTTCGGTGGTCTTGGCCGCGGCGCGGTCGGGGTCGGTGCCCATCAGCACCAGGGCGACGTCGCCGTCGTCGAGCAGCCCGAGCGGATCGGTGGCGCGCAGGTTGGCGATCAGGGCCGAGCAGAGCTGGCGCAGCGCGGCGTCGCCGGCGGCGAGCCCGGCCCGGGCGCGGATCTGTTCCAGCCCCTCGACCTGCAACAGCACCAGGGTGCCGTCGAGGCCGTGGGCGGCGATCAGGTCGTCGATCAGGCCGATGAAGCCGTGCCGGTTGAGCACCGGCGCCAGCGGATGGTGGGTGGACTGGCCCTCAAGGGCGGCGAGGCGCTGGCGCAGATGGCTTTCCTGCCGGCGCAGCCGGTCGAGTTCGCCGAGGGTCCGGGTCACCGCCGCCAGCACCGCCGGGGTCACCGCCGTTTCCGGCAGGCCGAGGATCGAGGCGACATCGCTGGCGCTGTGTTCCGGATCGGCCCCTTCGGCGGTGGGGTAGGCGTCATAGGGCGAGGCCGGGCCGCCATGGCGATGGCCCCGGCCGGGCAGGCGGCCGGGCACGGGCACTTCCGGCTCCCGCTTCATGAGGTCGATGGCGGCGAGCACCGGCTCGGTGCGCAGATCGTTGGTCATGGCTCTCACCTTTCTGGTTGGAGGCCAAACACTCTGTCCCGCGGCCTGACGTCATCAGGCCCGGCGGGGGCGGTCCCGCCGGTTTCGGCTTCGCCGGAACAGACAGAACGCTAGATCCAAAGTCTAGCACCTTCGCCCGAGGGGGGAAACCTGTCCGGAAGCAGGGGCCGGGTCGCGGGATCAGTCGGCGACCAGCGGCAGCACCAGCCGGAACCGGCTGCCGGCGCCCGGGCCGCTTTCGACCGCGATCGCCCCGCCCATGCTCTTGACGATCCCCTGCACCACCGACAGGCCGAGCCCGGTGCCCTGGCCGACCGGCTTGGTGGTGAAGAACGGGTCGAAGATCCGCGCCCGGGTCGCCTCGTCCATGCCGCAGCCGGTGTCGGCGACGCTGATCTCGACATGGTCGCCATCGGCGGCCAGCCCCGCCAGCGGATCGGGCGGGGCATCGGCGCCGCCGATCCGGGCCGCCCGTTCCGCCGGCGCCAGCCGGCGCAGGCCGAGGGTCAGGGTGCCGCGCCCCTCCATCGCGTCGCGGGCGTTGTTGACCAGATTGAGCAGCACCTGCTGCAACTGGCCCGGCTCGCCGGTGACCTGGAGCGCGGCCGGTTCGCGTTGGATCTCGACCCGGATGGTCGGCGGCAGGGTCGGCACCGCCATCGCGGTGAAATCGTCGAAGGCGCGGGTGACGTCGAACGGGGCGACGGCGTGGCTTTCCTTGCGGCAATAGGCCAGCACGTTGCGGACGATCTCGCGGCTGTTCTTGGCGGCGCTGATGATGCGGGCGCAGCGTTCGTCGTTGCGCGGGTCGAGCCGGGCGGTGCGGGCGATCATCTCCGCCCCCATCAGGATCGGCCCCAGCATGTTGTTGAGTTCGTGGGCGACGCCCCCGGCCAGCCGCCCCAGCGCCTCCAGCTTCTGGCCCTCGTAAAGCAGCTGGGCGAGCTGGCGGCGTTCGTGGGCGTCGCGGGTCGCCTCGGTGACGTCCTCGACGAACAGCAGCAGCGACGGTTCGTCCTCGGCCGCCTTGGCCGGGAAGCGGGTGCCGGTGATCCGCCAGTGGCGCTCGGCCCCGTCGGGCAGGCCGGGATCGCATACCAGGGCGAACGACATCCCGGCCGGCGGAATCCGCGCCGGCGGCGGCAGGAAGCGGGCGCTGACCAGATCGTGCAGGTTGGTGCCGACCAGGGGATGGCTGCCGTCGCCGACCATGGTCTCGAACGCCGGGTTGGAGAACAGGATGGTGCCGTCCATCGCCATCACCACGATCCCGAGCGAGGCGGTGATGAAGGTCAGCCGCAACCGCCGCTCGCTGTCGGCCATCCGCCGTTCGGCGTCGCGGCGGCGGGTGATGTCGCGGCCGATCACGATCACCGACAGCCGGCCGTCGCGGCGCAATTCGCTGACCGTCATGTCGAACGGGAAGCGGCTGCCGTCGCGCCGCCGTCCGGTCATCTCGCGTTCGAGCGGCCGGTCGGCGGCGCCGGCCTCGTCGGCCACCATCGCCAGCGGCGACGGCTCGCCCGGGCCGGTCAGTTCGGCGAAGGGCAGCCCGGCGGCCTCGCCCGGCCCCAGCCCGAACACCCGCTGGGCGGCGGCGTTGCACCAGGTCACCCGCTCGTCGTCGGCCAGCAGGAAGATGCAGTCCTGGGCGTGCTCCATCAGGGTCTGGTGCTGGAATTCGGCCCGCACCGAGCGGGTGTTGTCCTGCCACAGCCCGTCCCACACCACCCGCCCGTCGCCGAGCCGGCGCGGCCGGGCGGATTCGCGCAGCCAGCGGGTCTCGTCGCCGGCGGTGACGACGCGGAAATCGACCCGGCACGGGGCCAGCGCGGCGGCGGAGGCGTGGATCGCGGCGGCGTGGGTGTCGCGGTCGGCCCAATGCACCACGCTGAGGGCGCCACCCGGCCCGACCGTCAGCGCCTCGGGGGCGAAGCCGAGAATCCGGGTCGCGTTGGGCGAGATCCAGGGATAATGCAGGCTGCCGTCCGGCCGCAGCTCGCGCCGCCAGGCGATGCAGTCGAGATCGGCCAGGATATCGACCATCCCTTCGTCCGGGGGGGCGAGGTCGGTCCAGATGGGCGGGCCGGACTCGGGCATGGGCGAAACCTCGCGACGGGAAGGGCAGACCAGCGCAACGGGTTCACTGTATCATGGCCTCCCGCGAGGCGCGACCTCGCGGCGGCGACAGGAAAGGGGGCAGGGTGGGGACCGACGCGCATGTGGTGGTGGTCGGCAACGAGAAGGGCGGCTCGGGCAAGACCACCCTGGCGCTGCATGTCGCGGTCGGGCTGCTGCGGCTCGGCTTCCGGGTCGGCTGCCTCGATCTCGATGCCCATCAGGCCTCGCTGACCCGGATCCTGGCCAGCCGGCGCGCCTGGGGCGAGCGCCTCGCCGCCGCCTTGCCCCATCCCCGTGTCGAGGCGGTCGCCCCCTCCAGCCTCGATTCCCGCGCCGCCGCGCTCGAGGAGGAGCGCGACCGGCTCGATTGTGCCGTCGCCGGCCTCGCCGCCGTCTGCGACTTCGTGGTGATCGACTGCCCCGGCACCGATGCCCCGCTGTCCCGCCTCGCCCATCTCCACGCCGACACCCTGCTGACCCCGATCAACGACAGCCCGCTCGACCTCGACCTGATCGGCCGGGTCGATCCGCTGCGCCGCGCCCTGGTCGCCCCTGGCCCTTATGCCGAGCGGGTGTGGGAATGGCGCCGCGAACGCTGCCGCCGCCATCGCGCCGGCCTCGACTGGCTGGTGGTGCGCTCCCGTCTCCGCAACGATGGCGGCCCGGCTCTGGCCGCCGATCTGGTCGGCCCGATGGCCCAGGTGTTGGGGTTCCGCCTGATCACCGGGCTGAGCGAACGCCGGGCCCACCGCGATCTGCTGCTGTGGGGGCTGACCGCGCTCGATCTCGACCAGCCCGGCCTCGGCCTCGACCAGACCGAGGCCCAGCGCGCCGCCCACGCCGAGGCCCGTGCCCTGCTGGCCGAATTGTGGCTGCCCCGCGTCGCCGGACGACTCTAGCGTTGCGCGGGCTCTGCCCGCCCCCGCCAAGGGCCGCAAGGCCCTTGGATCCCTGTCCTTGCCCTTCGCGCGGCCAACATCCGCGCCCAAGCGGAAAGGCCGGTCCGCGTCCGATCCTCAATGGGTTCCAAGGGCCTTGCGGCCCTTGGCGGGGGTGGGCGGAGCCCACATCACCCTGCCCGCTGACGCGTAAAAAAGGGAGGAGCCTCGCTTACACCGGCCAGGCGGTTTCGAGCCGGGGGCCGACCCGCAGCGGGGCGATGCGGGTGGCGAGGCCGGTCTTCTCGTCGGTCTCGACCAGCACCCCGCACACCGTGCCGGTTCCGTCGGCCGGGGACAGCCGTTCGCCCGGGACCTTGCGGGTGAATTTCTGGGTGGCCGGGATCTTCTTCATCCCGATCACCGAATCGTAATCGCCGCACATCCCGGCATCGGTCAGGTAGGCGGTGCCGCGCGGCAGGATCTGGGCGTCGGCGGTGGGGATGTGGGAATGGGTGCCGACCACCAGGGTGACGCGGCCGTCGCAGGAATGGCCGAGCGCCATCTTCTCGCTGGTGGCCTCGGCATGGACATCGACCAGGATCGCGTCGAGCCCGCCCGGCCCCAGCCGCAGCCGGGCCAGTTCGCGTTCCAGCGCGGCGAACGGACAGTCGAGCGCGTCCATGAACAGCCGCCCCATCACCTGGATCACCGCGACCCGGCGGCCGCGCGCCAGGGTGTAGACCCCGACCCCGCGCCCCGGCGTGCCGGGCGGAAAGTTCAGCGCCCGCAGCAGGCGCGGTTCGCCGTCGATGTAATTGAGGATCTCGCGGTGGTCCCAGGCATGGTTGCCCAGCGTCACCACATCCACCCCGGCGGCGTAGAAATCATCGCAGATCTTCGGGGTCAGGCCGAAGCCGTGGGCGGCGTTCTCGCCGTTCAGCACCACGAAGTCGGGGGCGACCCGGCTGCGGATTTCCTTCATCCAGGCCAGCACCGCATCGCGGCCCGCCCGTCCCACCACGTCCCCCAGGAACAGCAGTTTCATGCCTGCACCACGCTCACCAGTCCCTCCTCGGTCAGGATCGCGTCCAACGCCTGATCCCACGGCTCCACCGGCACGGCCGGAAGCTGCTGGGCGGCATAGGCCAGTCCGACGGCGATCAGGCCACCGTCCCGGCGCAGGGCTGCCAGCGTCCGATCATAGTAGCCGCCGCCGAAGCCGAGACGGAACCCTTTTGCGTCGAAGCCCAGCACCGGCACCAGCAGCAGGGTCGGCCGCAGCAGCGGCGCGGAGGGAAGCGGGTGGAAGGTACGGTGCGGTCCGGGCGCCAGCGGGTCGCCCGGCATCCAGCGGCGGAACCGCAGCGGCGCGTCGGGCGCCGCCACCTCGGGCAGGGCCAGCGCCGCGCCGCGCGCCGCCAGTTCGAGCAGCAGCGGGCGGTCGTCGATCTCGCCCGGCAGCGGCCAGTAGCCGGCCGCCACCGTGCCGGGCGGCAGCGCCAGTTCGGCCCCGGCCCGGGCGATCGCCGCCGCCGCCGCCGCGCCCTGGCGGGCGCTCTGTTCGCGGCGGATGCGCGACGCCTCGCGGCGCAGCGCCTGCTTCGTTTCGGCGGGGGAGGGGAGAGTCATGATGGTTCGATTCAAGTGGGAGCGGCGCCACCTCGGCCGTTGACGTGCGAGTCCTCTGTGGCCTGCTTACGCAGGTGGGTGGCCGTGTGCCGGAACCACGATCCCGGCAGGGACAGCCCCCGAGAGGTCGGTATTGGCCCCAGGGACATTGGCTGTCTGACGCACCGCGCAGCTAACCGCTCCCACCGTTACTTTAGACCGGTTTCATCCCAGTGTCATCCAAAGACGGCCGATTCGGCATAGGGTTTTACCCTTATCGGCGTAAGGGGAACGCGGGGGCGGGCGACGCGGAAAACGCGCGCCCCACCCCCGCGCCACTCGCTCGGCCCTTGCCTTGCCGCCGGCTTTGGCGTAATCGGGGCGCCATGGTCGTCGCCCGCCCTGTCAGGGGGCCGGGGCACGGCCCTCTCTCCGTTTCTGCATGGGATACGCACGGGGCCATGGCCGGTCATTCGCAGTTCAAGAACATCATGCACCGCAAGGGGGCGCAGGATGCCAAGCGCGCCAAAGTCTTCACCAAGCTGATCCGCGAACTGACGGTGTCGGCGAAGACCGGTCTGCCCGACCCGGCGGCCAATCCGCGCCTGCGCGCGGCGGTGATGGCGGCGCGTGCCGCCAACATGCCGCGCGACACCATCGACCGCGCCATCAAGCGCGGCAGCGGCGGCGGCGACGACACCAATTTCGACGAGGTGCGCTACGAGGGCTACGGCCCCGGTTCGGTGGCGATCATCGTCGAGGGTCTGACCGACAACCGCAACCGCACCGCCTCGGAAATCCGCTCGGCCTTCACCAAGAACGGCGGGGCGATGGGCGAAACCAACTCGGTGTCGTTCATGTTCGACCGGGTCGGCGCGATCCGCTATCCCGCCAGCGTCGCCGACGCCGACACCGTGCTGGAAGGCGCGATCGAGGCCGGCGCCGACAATGTCGAGAGCGACGAGGAAGGCCACGAGATCACCTGCGCGCCGGATTCGCTCGCCGCGGTGCGCGACGCGCTGGAAGCCCGCTTCGGCACCCCGGAATCCGCCCGGCTGGAGTGGAAGCCGCAGACCCTGGTCGCGGTCAATGACGAGGAAACCGCCCGCACCCTGCTGAAGCTGCTGGAAATCCTCGAGGACAATGACGATGTCCAGCGGGTCCAGGCCAATTTCGAGATCCCGGACGAGATCATGGAGCGCCTGGGCGGCTGAGGCGGCGGGACGGCCGGGGAGAACGGGCGATGAGGGTGCTGGGCCTCGACCCGGGATTGCGCCGGACCGGCTGGGGGGTGATCGACCTGACCGACACCCGCCTGCGCCACATCGCCGACGGGGTGGTTTGCTCCGACGATTCGCTCAGTCTGGCCGAGCGGCTGGTGCAGTTGCATGACGGGCTGCGGGCGGTGGTCGCCGCCTTCGTCCCCGACGCGGCGGCGGTGGAGGAGACCTTCGTCAACCGCAACCCGGAAAGCACCCTCAAGCTCGGTCAGGCCCGCGGCATCGCCCTGCTGGTGCCGGCCCAGGCCGGCATCGCCGTCGGCGAATATGCCCCGACCCGGATCAAGCAGGCGGTGGTTGGCACCGGCCGCGCCGCCAAGGAACAGGTCGGCATGATGGTCCGCACCCTGCTGCCCGGCTGCCTGGTCGAAAGCCCCGACGCCGCCGACGCCCTGGCGGTGGCGATCTGCCACGCCCACCACCTCACCACCCGCAGCCGGCTCGATCAGGCGGTGCGGCGATGATCGCCCGGCTGCGCGGCACCGTCGATGCGCTCGGCGAGGATTGGGCGGTGATCGATGTCGGTGGGGTCGGCTATCTGGTCGCCTGCTCCGGCCGCACCCTCGGCCGCCTCGCCGTCGGTACCGCCGCCGCCCTGCTGGTCGAGACCCATGTCCGCGAGGACGCGATCCTGCTCTACGGCTTCCTTGACGCCGCCGAGCGCGACTGGTTCCGCCTGCTGATCACCGTCCAGGGGGTCGGCGCCCGCCTGGCCTTGTCGATCCTGTCCGCCGCCCCGCCCGAGCAATTGCTGCGGGCGATCGCCGCCGGCGACAAGACCGGGCTGACCCGGGCCAACGGGGTCGGCCCCAAGCTGGCGCTGCGGATCCTGACCGAGTTGAAGGACAAGGTGGCGGCGATCTCGCTCGCCCCGGTCGCCGCCGGCGCGCCGGTAGCGGCGGCTCCGCTCGGCGACGGGCCGCTGGAGGATGCGGTGTCGGCCCTGGTCAATCTCGGCTACCGCCGGCTCGAAGCCTTCGAGGCGGTCGGGGTGGTGGCCGGCGAACTGGGCGAGGGCGCGGCGGTGTCGGCGCTGATCGGCGCCGCGCTGAAGCGGCTCGGCCGGGATCTGCTGAAATGAAAAAATCGTGGGCTCCGCCCACCCCCGCCAAGGGCCCGAGGCCCTTGGATCCCTTTGATGGTCGGGCACGGATCGGCCTTTCCGCTTGGGCTCAGGCGTTGGCGGCGCCCGACGATCGATGGGTTCCAAGGGCCTTGCGGCCCTTGGCGGGTGCGGGCGGAGCCCGCGTCCTTGAGCGGGGGGCGGCATGACCGGGGACCGGGTGGTGTCGCCGCTGCCGGCGGCGGAGGATGTCGAGGCCTCGGTGCGGCCGCTGCGGCTCGATGATTTCATCGGCCAGCGGTCGGTGTGCGACAATCTCAAGGTGTTCATCGACGCCGCGCGCGGCCGGGGCGAGGCGCTCGACCATGTGCTGTTCCACGGCCCGCCCGGGCTGGGCAAGACCACGCTGGCGCAGATCGTCGCCCGCGAGCTGGGGGTGGGGTTCCGCGCCACCTCGGGGCCGGTGATCCAGCGGGCGGGCGATCTCGCCGCGCTGCTGACCAACCTCGAAGCGCGCGACGTGCTGTTCATCGACGAGATCCATCGCCTTAATCCTGCCATAGAGGAGGTTCTCTATCCGGCGATGGAGGATTTCCAGCTCGATCTGATCATCGGCGAGGGCCCGGCGGCCCGGTCGGTGCGGATCGACCTGCCCCGCTTCACCCTGGTCGGCGCCACCACCCGCTCGGGGCTGCTGACCACCCCGCTGCGCGAGCGGTTCGGCATTCCCTGCCGGATGAACTTCTATCTCCCGGAGGAGATGGAGGCGATCGTCCGGCGCGGCGCCGGGGTGCTGGGGCTGGCGATGACCGATGACGGCGCCGCCGAGGTGGCCCGCCGTTCGCGCGGCACCCCCCGCGTCGCCGGGCGGCTGCTGCGGCGGGTGCGCGACTTCGCCACCGTCGCCGGCCGGCTGCCGGTCGATGCCCGCGTCGCCGATCAGGCGTTGCAGCGGCTGGAGGTCGATCGCCTCGGCCTCGACGCGATGGATCGCCGCTATCTCGGCCGCATCGCCAGCGACTATGCCGGCGGGCCGGTCGGGGTCGAGACCCTGGCCGCCGCCCTGGCCGAAAGCCGCGACACGCTGGAGGAGGTGGTCGAACCCTATCTGCTTCAGCAGGGGCTGCTGCAACGCACCCCGCGCGGGCGGATGCTGTCGGCCAGCGGCTACCGCCATCTCGGCCTGACCCCGCCGGCGCGGCCGGCCGGGGGCCAGCTCGATCTGCTCGACGGCGTCGATGAGGAGGAAGGATGACGCGGCTGCACCGCCACCCGGTCCGGGTCTATTTCGAGGACACCGACGCCGGCGGCATCGTCTATCATTCCTGCTATCTCAATTTTGCGGAACGCGCCCGCACCGAAATGGTGCGAGAGCTTGGCATCAGTCAGCAGGCCCTGCTCGAAACCGGGACCGCCTTCGCGGTGCGCCGCGCCGCGCTCGACTATCTGCGCCCGGCGCGGCTCGACGATCTGCTGGTGGTCGAGAGCGAGGTGCGGTCGGTCGGCGGCGCCACGATCGAGATGGGCCAGACCATCCGCCGCGACGGCGACGGCACGGAATTAGTACGCCTTGACGTCCGGCTGGGCTATATCACCCTGTCCGGCCGCCCGGCGCGGTTGCCCGCCGCCTTGCGCGGCCTGTTCGAGACCTGGATCAGCGAAAGGCGATAGACATCATGGATCCAACGCAGACGGCGGCGGTCGCGGGAGCGGCCATGCAGCATGACCTGTCGATGTGGGCGCTGTTCCTGCGCGCAGACATCATCGTCAAGTTGGTGATGCTGGCGCTGATCGGCGCCTCCTTCTGGTGCTGGGCGATCATCTTCGACAAGACGCTGAAGATCCGCCAGCTCACCCAGCGCGCCGACCAGTTCGAGGAATCCTTCTGGTCGGGCGGCTCGCTCGAGGAGCTCTATGACCGGATCGGCTCGCGCCCGCTCGATCCGATGTCCTCGGTGTTCGTCGCGGCGATGCGCGAATGGCGCCGCACCGCCGCCAAGGGCCTCGCCGACCGCGATCTGACCCGCGCCAGCCTGCCGCAGCGGATCGACCGGGTGATGAGCGTCACCCTCGGCCGCGAGATCGAACTGCTCGAACGCCGGCTGGGCTTCCTCGCCTCGGTCGGTTCGACCGCCCCCTTCATCGGCCTGTTCGGCACGGTGTGGGGCATCATGAACAGCTTCGAATCGATCTCGGCGACCAAGAACACCTCGCTCGCGGTGGTGGCGCCCGGCATCTCCGAGGCGCTGTTCGCCACCGCCCTCGGCCTCGTCGCCGCGATTCCGGCGGTGATCGCCTACAACAAGATCTCGAGCGACCTCGACCGCTACGGCAAGCGGCTGGAGAACTTCGCTGGCGAGTTCGGCGCGATCCTGTCCCGTCAGCTCGAGGAGAAGATCTGATGGGCGGCCCGGTCGGCATCCGCCGGGGCCGGGAGAAGTTCCGGCCGGTGGCGGCGATCAACGTCACCCCGATGGTTGACGTGATGCTGGTGCTGCTGGTGATCTTCATGGTCACCGCGCCGCTGCTGACCGCCGGGGTCCAGGTCGATCTGCCCAAGACCCAGGCCGCGCCGCTGAAGGGCGATGACCAGCCGGTCTCGGTCAGCGTCGATGCCCATGGCCGGATCTTCGTCCAGGAGACCGAGGTCCGGATGGAGGAACTGGCGCCCAAGCTCCAGGCGATCGTCGCCCAGAAGCCGGAGACCCGCATCTTCGTCCGGGGCGACAAGGGGATCGAGTACGGCAAGGTGATGGAGGTGATGGGGGTGCTCAGCAGCGCCGGGATCCCCAAGGTCGCCCTCGTCACCGAGAACCGCAGCCCCGACGCCCCCCGGACCAAGCACTAGGCGGCGTCATGGACATCCGGCGGGAAAGCTACATCTATTCCGGCCTGCTGCACCTGTTCATCGTGTTGCTGGCGGTGCTGGGCCTGCCTCACCTGTGGCGCGAGCCGCCGGTCGACGAGGAGCCGATGGTGGTCGATATCGTCCCGATCGGGCCGAAGACCAATCCGCCGCCGCTGCGCGACAACAAGCCGCAGCCGGAACCGCAGAAAATCGACGAACCGAGCCCCGAGCCGCCGACTCCCCAGCCGGTCAAGCCCGAGCCCAAGCCGATTCCGGCGCCGCCGCCGCCCACCCCGGTGCCGCCGCCGCCCAAGCCCGAACCCAAGCCCGAGCCGCCGAAGCCCGAGCCCAAGCCCGAACCGAAGCCGGAGCCGCCCAAGCCCGAGCCCAAGCCGGAACCGCCGAAGCCCGAGCCGAAGCCGGAACCGAAGCCCGAGCCCAAGCCCGAGCCCAAACCCGAGCCGAAGCCGGAGCCCAAGCCCGAGCCGCCCAAGCCCGAGCCCAAGCCGAAGCCGCCCGAGCAGAAGCGCAAGGAGCCGAGCGAGGACCTCGATTCGCTGCTGAAGTCGGTCGAGAAGAACAAGCCGCAGCCGCAGCAGGCCAAGCAGCAGCCCGACGACCTCGACAAGCTGCTGAAGGGGGTCGAATCGATGAAGCCGGCGACGCCGCAGGCCAAGGCCTCGGCCGGGCAGTCGCAGCCGCAATCGGTGCGCGGTTCCAGCCTGCACAATGCCAACGAGCCGGTGTCGATGACCGAAAAGGACGCGATCCGCGCCCATGTCGAGAAGTTCTGGGACGTCCCGGCCGGGGCCAAGGACGCCGACAAGCTGATCGTGCTGGTCCGCGTCTCGGTGATGCCCGACGGCACCGTCACCGACGCCCAGGTGGTGCCCGACCCGGTGCAGATGCTGAACCCCTATTACCAGGCCGCCGCCGACAGCGCCCGCCGCGCCGTCCGCCGCGCCAGCCCGTTGCCGATCCCGGCCAACAAATACGACCAGTTCCGGGATTTCACCCTCGCCTTCAACCCGAAATTCGCGGCAGGAAGATGATCGCCATGTCTCGTTTTCGCCTGCTGGCGGCGGTGGCCGCCGTCCTGTTGCTCGGCTGGGCCGCCTCGCCCGGCCGGGCCTTCGCCGAGGTTCGGATCGACATCACCAACGGCCAGTTGCGGCCGTTGCCGATCGCGATTCCCGATTTCGCCGGTCATGCCGGCGGGGCCACCCAGGTCGGGCGTGACATCGCCCGGGTGGTGGCGGCCGACCTCGACCGTTCCGGCCTGTTCAAGCCGATCGATCCCAACGCCTACATCCAGTCGGTCGAATCCCTCCAGGTCCAGCCGCGTTTCGCCGACTGGAAGGCGATCAACGCCGAGGCGCTGGTCCAGGGCAAGGCCGAGGCCGGCCCCGACGGCCGCATCCGCGCCGAGTTCCGGCTGTGGGACGTGATGTCGGAAACCTACATGACCGGCTGGGCGATGTCGGCGGCGCCGGCCGACTGGCGCCGTCTCGCCCACAAGATCGCCGACGCGATCTACAAGCGGGTCACCGGCGAGGACGGCTATTTCGACACCCAGATCGTCTACATCGCCGAATCCGGGCCGAAGAGCGACCGCCGCAAGCGTCTCGCCATCATGGATCAGGACGGCGAGAACCACCGCTTCCTCACCGACGGCAGCGAGCTGGTGCTGACGCCCCGCTTCTCGCCCAGTGCCCGCGAGATCACCTACCTGTCCTATTATCGCGGCACGCCCCGGGTCTACATCTTCAATCTCGACACCGGCCGGCGCGAGGCGCTCGGCAACTTCCCCGGCATGACCTTCGCCCCGCGCTTCTCGCCCGACGGCAACAAGGTGGTGTTCAGCATGGCCGAGGACGGCAACACCGAGATTTACGAGATGAACCTGATGACCCGCTCGAAGGTTCGCCTCACCAACAACCCGGCGATCGACACCGCGCCGTCCTTCTCGCCCGACGGCAGCCAGATCGTGTTCGAATCCGACCGCGGCGGCGGGCAGCAGCTCTACGTGATGGGCGCCGGCGGCGGCGGGGCCAACCGCATCAGCTTCGGCGACGGCCGCTACGCCACCCCGGTGTGGAGCCCGCGCGGCGACCTGATCGCCTTCACCAAGCAGAAGAGCGGCCGTTTCTACATAGGTGTCATGCGCCCCGACGGATCGGGCGAAAGACTGCTGGCCGAGGGCTTCCTGGTCGAGGGTCCGACCTGGGCGCCGAACGGTCGCGTGCTGGCGTTTTGGCGCGAATCTCCTTCGGATGAGCGGGGTCGCGGCCAGACCGCGCGGCTCTATACCATCGACCTGACCGGTGTGAACGAACGGATGGTGGTGACTCCGGTGGACGGGTCGGACCCTGCTTGGTCCCCCTTGATTCCGTAGGAACATCTTAGTATAGTCCGCGCCGATTAGGGTTTGTTCCTCGTGGCGCCGCATCCGCTTCAGGACGGCGTCGGCTCGGATGCGCACCAGCCAGGCTGGTGCGTGGTCCGGCCAAGCTCAATCTGGAATCCATTTCCCGTTGCATTGAGGGGGAGTCCTCAAATATGAAACTGCGTTTCCTCAGCATCGTCGCCGCCGCCGCTCTTCTCGCGGCTTGCGAATCCGCCCCGGAAAACACCGGTGCCGCTTCCGGCGGTGGCGTTTCCGCTCCGCCGGTCGCCCGCACCGCCCCGACCTCGGGCATCGTGAAGGGCTCGAAGGAAGACTTCATCGCCAATGTCGGCGACCGCGTCTTCTTCGACTTCGACAAGTACAGCCTGCGGGCGGACGCCAAGGCGACCCTCGACAAGCAGGCCGCTTGGCTGAAGACCTACCAGAACTACACCTTCACCGTCGAAGGCCATGCCGACGAGCGCGGCACCCGCGAGTACAACCTCGCCCTCGGCGAGCGTCGTGCCAACTCGGTGCGTGAGTACCTGGTTGCCGCCGGCGTTCCCGCGTCGCGCATCAAGGTTGTCTCCTACGGCAAGGAGCGTCCGGTTGCTCTCGGCTCGAACGAGGCGGCCTGGGCCCAGAACCGTCGTGGCGTGACCGTCCTGAACTAATCAGGGCCGCACCGCGACTGGTGTTCAGGGGGCGCCCGCCCGTCCGTCTGGTCCTGGACCGGCGGGTCGGGCGGGCGCCTTCCTTTTTGTTTCCGCCGGTCCCCGGGACCGTCCCCGCCGTTCCGCTCCGCCCATGGCCGGATCCGGCCAGGGCCGGCGGCGGTGACCGCAGCGCAACGTCTAACCGAAGGTCGGAGCCCTTGCGACGCCAGCTTCTCATTTCCGCCCTGTCCCTTCTGCTTGGCGCCGGAGTCGCGCCGGCGGCGGCACTGGCCCAGAGCAGCACGGTGATCCGCTCTCCCGCGATCGGCGGCGGCACCACCTCGAGCAATCCCTATGGCGCCTCGCCCTATGGCAGCGCGGCCGCCGCGGCCGGCACCCCGTCGGGTGGCGGTGGCGGCCAGATCGAACGGCTCGAGGAGCGCATCAATGAACTCGAAGACCTCGTCCGCCAACTGACCGGCAAGGTCGAGGAAGCCAATTTCAAGGCCCAGCAGGCCAACAAGGCGCTGGAGCGGATGCAGGGCGACATCGATTTCCGCTTCAAGGAAATCCAGGAAGGCAAGGGCGGCGCCGCCCCGGCCGCCGCCGCCGCTCCGCCGGCCGCCCCGGCCACCGCCGCCAACGGCGCCCCGGTGCTGATCCCGCCCAAGGGCGCGGTGGCGCCGGGCGGCAATGCCGCCGGCAGCAGCGGGCTGGCCCCCGGGCCGACCAATCTCGGCCAGACCGCCGCCAGCGGCGCGCCGGCCGCCGCCGCCCCTCCGGCCGCGCCGAAGGATCCGCAGGCGGCCTATGACGCCGCCTTCGCGATGGCGCAGAAGGGCGATTACGACAACGCGATGGCGGCGTTCGACGCCTTCCTCAAGGCCTATCCCAACCATTCGCTGGCCGCCAACGCCCGCTACTGGCAGGGCGACATCCTGTTCACCAAGAAGGATTTCGGCGCCGCCGCCGCTGTGCTGCTCGAAGCCTACAAGAAGTACCCGAAGCACCCCAAATCGCCCGACATGATCTTCAAGGCGGCGATGTCGTTCGTGCAGCGCGGGGAGACGCAGAAGGCGTGCAGCGCCTTTGCCATCCTCTACAAGAATCATCCCGACATGCCGGACCGGATCAGCCGCGCCGCCTCGGCCGAGCGGCAGCGTCTCGGCTGCAACTGACGCCGGCGGCGACGGCCCGCCGCAGGCAGGCTCCGGGCGCGCTCCCGCCGCGTTCTGGACGGCCCGGCCGTCGCACCGAGGGCACGGGGGCGCGCCCGGCGCCTTCCCGGCCCGACGCGGGCAAAGCCCCGGCCGTCCGGCCGGGCGGGCGGAGGCTCTGTTCCCGATGTATCGTTTCTTTCTCGCCGTGATCAGCCTGGGGCTGCTGTTGGCCATCACCGCCGCCGGCGGTCTGGTGGTCGCCTTCTGGCATTTTGGCCGCGACCTGCCCGATTACCGCCAGCTCGCCAATTACGACCCGCCGGTGACCACCCGGGTCTATGGCGCCGATGGCCGGCTGGTGGCGGAATATGCGGTCGAGAAGCGGGTGTTCGTGCCGCTGACCGCGATCCCCCAGATGGTCAAGGACGCCTTCCTCTCCGCCGAGGACAAGAGCTTCTACACCCATCCCGGCGTCGACATCACCGGCATCGGCCGCGCGGTGGTGACCAACCTGCGCAACAAGGGCAAGGGGGTCGATCGCCGCCCGGTCGGGGCCTCGACCATCACCCAGCAGGTGGCGAAGAACTTCCTGCTGACCAACGAGGTCTCGATCGAACGCAAGATCAAGGAAGCGATCCTGGCGCTGCGGATCGAGCGCGCCTTCACCAAGGATCACATCCTCGAACTCTACCTCAACGAGATCTATCTCGGCGCCGGCTCCTATGGCGTCGCCGCCGCCGCGCTCAATTATTTCGACAAGGGCCTCGACGAGCTGACCCCGGCCGAGGCCGCCTTCCTCGCCGCGATGCCCAAGGCGCCCAACAATTACAACCCCTACCGCCATGCCCAGGCGGCCAAGGACCGGCGCGACTGGGTGATCGGCCGGATGTACGAGGACGGCAAGCTGTCCACCGCCGATTATCAGGCGGCGCTGGCCCAGCCGCTCGAGGTGCGGGCGCGCAAGGAGACCCAGGCCAGCCTCGGCGCCGATTATTTCGCCGAGGACATCCGCCGCGAGCTTCAGGCCAAATACGGCGAGGCCGCGCTCTATCGCGGCGGGCTGGTGGTGCGTTCGACCATGGATGCCGACCTCCAGGCGCTGGGGACCCGGGTGCTGCGCGCCGGGCTGTCCCGCTATGACCGCCGCCATGGCTGGCGTGGCCCGGTCGCCCATGCCCAGACCATCGCCAATCCGGCCAAGATCCTGGCGGCGGTGCCTCGTCCCGGCGGGGCCGAGGACTGGCAACTCGGGCTGGTCACCGCCTTGTCCGACGCCGAGGCGACCCTGGCCCTGCCCGACGGTTCGGTCGGCCATCTGCCGATCGGCGAACTGCGCTGGGCGCGGCGGATCCTCGACAAGACCGGCCGCACCGGCCCGACTCCGCGCCGTCCCGCCGACATCCTGTCGGTCGGCGACGTGCTGCTGGTCGAGGCGGTCGAGAAGAGCGAGGAGGGCCGGGCCTATCCCGCCGCCACCTACGCGCTGCGTCAGGTGCCGAAGGTCGAGGGCGCGCTGGTGGCGGTCGATCCCCGCACCGGCCGCGTGCTGGCGATGGTCGGCGGCTGGTCCTACGGCAAGAGCCAGTTCAACCGCGCCAGCCAGGCGATGCGCCAGCCCGGTTCGTCGTTCAAGCCGTTCATCTACCTGACCGCGCTGGAGAACGGCTACACCCCGTCCTCGCTGGTGCTCGACGCGCCGATCGCGCTGTCGCAGGGGCCGGGCCTGCCGATGTGGCGCCCGCACAATTACCATGACAGCTATCTCGGCCCGACCACCCTGCGGGTTGGGCTGGAGAAATCGCGCAACCTGATGACCGTCCGCCTCGCCCAGGCGCTGGGGATGGACAAGGTGGCCGATCTCGCCGGCCGCTTCGGCATCTACGACAATCTGCCGCATCAGCTGGCGATGTCGCTCGGCGCGGGTGAGACCACCCCGCTCCGGCTGACCACCGCCTATGCGATGCTGGTCAATGGCGGCAAGAAGCTGCGGCCGACCCTGATCGACCGCATCCAGGACCGCAACGGCAAGACCATCTACGCCCACGATGTCCGCTTCTGCGAGGGCTGCTCGGCGCCGCGCTATTCCGGCCAGGACATGCCGACCCTGCCCGACATCCGCGAGCAATTGGTCGATCCGGTTTCGGCCTACCAGATCGTCTCGATGCTGGAAGGCGTGGTTCAGCGCGGCACCGGTGGCGCGGTCCGCGCCGTCGGCAAGCCGCTGGCCGGCAAGACCGGCACCTCCAACGATTCGAACGACGTCTGGTTCGTCGGTTTCTCGCCCGACCTCGCCGTCGGCGTGTTCGTCGGCTTCGACGACCCGGATTCGCTCGGGCCGAAGGAAACCGGCGGCTCGGTGTCGGCGCCGATCTTCCGCGACTTCATGGCGGAGGCGCTGAAGGACAAGCCGGCGACGCCGTTCCGCATGCCGGCCGGGGTGCGGCTGGTGCGGGTCGATCCCCATACCGGCCGCCCGGCGATGCCCGGCGACAAGGGGGCGATCTACGAGGCATTCAAGAGCGGTGACCGCATGCCGGGCGAGCAGGAGAACGTGCTCGACGGCGACAATGGCGATGGCAGCTTCAGCTTCGCGCCCTATTTCGGGGCCGAGGAGGGCGCCGCTCCGCCCGCGCCGGCCGATGGCCAGCCGGTGCTGATCCCGCCCGAGTCCGGCGTTCCCGCCGCCCCGACCCCGGCCCCCTCGGCCGCGCCGTCGGCCGGCGGACTGTACTGATCCGGGCTCTGCCCGGACCCGCCAAGGGCCGCAAGGCCCTTGGATCCCCTTGGTGGGGGTGCCCCTCCCATCGAAGCAGGTCCAGGAGCCGCTGGCTCCTGGCGGGTGCGGGCGGAGCCCGCCTTCAGGCCCGGCTGTCGCCGACCAATTCGCCCTGACGGTCGAACACCAACACGTCGAGATCGATCTCCGGCGCGGCAAGCGCGGTGCGGGCGACGGCTTCGGCGGCGCGGGCAATCGCGTCGCCCAGCTTCAGCCCGGCGGCGCGGGCGAGGTCGAGCACCTCAAGCGCGGTGTTGGCGGCGGCGGCGCGGGCGACCAGCGCCGGATCGGCCCCCAGCCCGGCCAGGGTGGCGGCCAGCGCGGTGGGATCGACCTGGCTGCGCTTTGAATGCAGATCGAGCGCGCCCGCCGCCAGCTTCGACATCTTGGCGAAGCCGCCGGCGATGGTGACCCGGGGCAGGGGATGATGGCGCAGGTGGCCGAGCAGGCCGCCGACGAAATCCCCCATGTCGATGATCGCCTCGGCCGGCAGATCGTAATGCCGCCGCACCGCGATTTCCGAGGTGTGGCCGACACAGCCGGCGACATGGGTCAGCCCACAGGCGCGGGCGACATCGACCCCGCGCCGGATCGAATGGATCCAGGCCGAACAGGAATAGGGCACCACCACCCCGGTGGTGCCGAGAATCGACAGCCCGCCCAGAATGCCGAGCCGGGGGTTCCAGGTGCGGGTGGCGATGCGCTCGCCGTCGGGCACGGCGATCTCGATCTCAAGGTCGCCAAGACCGGCGGCGGCCGCCGCCGCGCCCATCAGCCGGCGCGGCACCGGATTGATCGCCGGCTCGCCCACCGCCAGCGGCAAACCGGGGCGGGTGACGGTGCCGACCCCCGGGCCGGCGCGGAACAGCACCCCCTGGCCCGCCGCGGCGCGGCGCACGGTGGCGACGATGGTGGCGCCGTGGGTGACGTCGGGATCATCGCCGGCATCCTTGACCACCCCCGCCCGCGCCCAGCCCGGCCCGCTCTCGCGCAGGGCCAGGGCAAAGGAGGGCGTCTCCCCGCGCGGCAGGGTGATGGTGACCGGGTCGAAAAAATCGCCGCCGATCAGGGCGGCGAGGGCGGAGCGGGTCGCGGCGGTGGCACAGGCGCCGGTGGTCCAGCCCGGGCGCAACGGGCGGTCGGGGGCCTCCGGGTCAGTCGGCGACACGCTTCAGCACCTCGGTGATCGTCACGGCGAGGTGATCCTCGACCACCACCACCTCGGCGCGGCAGATCCGCTTGCGGTTGACGTAGAGATCGACCGGGTCGTTGACCTTGCGGTCGAGCTCGACCACCGCGCCGCGGCCCAGCTTCAGCAACTGGGCGATCGGCAGATTGGCGGTGCCGAGCACGGCCGACACCTCGACGGTGACGTCGTACACCGCCTCGCGGTTGTCGCCGACGCCCAGGGCTTCGTTGATCGCGTTGCTTTCAGCCATCTGCTCAGGTCTCGTGCGTCGCCCGGGAGAGGGAAGGGGGGAAGCCGGGGCGTGCGGCTTCCCGACCATAGCCGATTTCCCGACCGCGATGAACCGCCGCCTCGGCCCGCGCCGGGGGCGGGGCAGGGCGGCGGGGCCGTCAGGAAACCGTCTTGTCGGCTCCGGCGGGGAGGGATAGTATGAACATCCTTCGCCGTTCGGCACCGGTTCGATCGATCGTCTCACCAACGATCTCTCATCTTCCCTAAAAAAAGGGTTGACCGGCGGCGGGGGAGGGCCTAGAAAGCGCCCCTCGCCGCGACGGACCGACTGGTTCCGAAGCGACGGGGGCCTCGAAGAAGGCCGCTGCCACCGGGTCGCACCGGCGGCGTAAAAAAAGCGGTTGACACGGGGTTCGGCGCTGAAGTAGAAACGGCGCCCTTGCCGCTCCGGACTTTCCGGCGGCGGCGAAAAAAAGAGATTGACACGGCCGGCCGGGCCGAGTAGAAACCGGCCTCCCGCTGCGGCGGGCCTCGCCTCCGAGCGGGACGGAAGACGGAAACGTCCTCCTGCTGTTTGACAAGTGAAGAGACAGGAAGGGATGCGCAGGCGGCGCCGGTCCGGTTCACGGACCGACCAAAGTCAAGCGCATCTCAGCTAAGCGTGATGTAATTGCTTTGGACGAGCTCCGGTCTGCAACCTGGTTGCAGAAG